>DATGMS010000211.1:0-2847 GCA_035307285.1 Cyclobacteriaceae bacterium | reverse complement strand
TTTGCAAGACCGACTGTACAGGGATTCGGGGATTTCAGCGGTCTGGAGTTGATCCTTCAGGATCGCCTTGGAGGCAGTTATGGAGACTTTAGCCTGGTAGCGGATGAGTTTCTGGTCCAACTTAACCAACGACCGGAAATTGAAAACGCCTTTACTTCCTTCAAAGCAAATTTCCCCCAGTACGAAGTGACCATTGACTACCTCAAGGCCAAAAATATGGGCGTCAGTGTACAGGCGATGATGAGGACCATACAATCCTATTATGGCAGGGTTCAGACGGGGGATTTCAACAGGTTTGGGAGACAATATAGAGTATATATGCAGTCCGACGTCGAATACCGCGACGAGCCGAAATCCCTGGGTTCAATATTTGTAAAAAATGATCAGGGAGAAATGCTTCCTGTCAATACGCTGATGACCATGGAAAGGGTCTACGGCCCTGAGATCGTCAACCGCTACAACCTGTTCAATTCCCTTACCATCAATGCCAGTCCGGCTCAGGGATATAGTACGGGCGATGCAATGAGAGCCGTAGAAGAAGTCGCGGCAGAACAATTGCCTGCCAATTATGGATACGAATGGACTGGCATGAGTCTGGAAGAGGCCGAATCTGGAACACAGACCGCTCTGATATTTCTCTTGAGTATCATCTTTGTCTACTTCCTCTTGGCCGCCCAATATGAAAGCTATTTCCTTCCTTTGGCAGTGCTGCTTTCCGTTCCCTGCGGACTGTTAGGAGTATTCATTGCGATCAATATCGCCGGCATCAACAACAATATTTATGTGCAGGTGGGACTGATCATGCTGATTGGCTTGCTGGCTAAAAACGCGATTTTGATTGTGGAATTTGCAGTGCAAAATAGACGTGCCGGCAAGAATATTTTCGACGCAGCAGTGGACGCCGCCAGATTAAGGCTAAGACCGATTATCATGACTTCTCTTGCCTTTGTGGCGGGCCTGATACCTCTTATGACCACTACCGGCTCCTCCGCTATGGGAAACCAATCGGTCAGTGTGGGTGCAGCTGGGGGCATGCTGCTGGGGGTTATTCTCGGGATTTTCATTATCCCTGTTTTATACATGATCTTCCAAACCCTTCATGAAAAAGTCAGCGGAAAGTTGATGACCGAGGAAGATTGATCCGAAAAACATCCCTGCGGAATACCTTGGGAATTCCGCAGTTTAATTTAACGGCCAAAAATCAAAAATAATGTTATGAGTCCATCTAACGCTAATATGATCCCCTTTACATTCCGTCTCTTCATCTTTGGGGGACTGCTGCTTCTCGGATTGGGTGGATGTAAGGTGGGTAAAAACTACACCCAACCGGAGCTGGATCTGCCTTCAGAGTTTAAACATTCTTTGGAAGACAGCGCCAATATCGCCCAGATCAATTGGCGGGATTTCTTTGATGATGAGGTCTTGGTCAGCCTGATTGATACCGCTTTGAAAAACAACCTGAACCTGCAACAGTATGCCAAGGATGTGAATATCGCCACACAAGATCTTAAGCAGGCCCGGGTGAACTTCCTCCCCGAAATCAATGCGGAACTTGGCTACTACGAACGGGAATATCACTCTGGAGGATATTATAGCAATCCATCTAGCAGATACTATGGGGAAGGAGAAGCTCCAAAAACCTGGTACATTACCCAAATTAATCACCGGAACACCTTGGCAGCCAGTTGGGAACTCGATATCTGGGGAAGGTTCAGGCGGGAAAAAGAAGCGGCTCTGGCCACTTTTATGCAAAGCAACGAATTTCTAAAGGCCGTTCAAACGGCCCTGGTAGCAGAAGTCGCTTCCTCCTACTACAATCTTTTGATGCTGAAGGAGCAGCTTAAAGTAGCCCAGAGAAACCTTAACCTAAACGACAGCACGCTCCGGATCGTCGAATTGCAGTACAAAGCGGGACAGGTCACTTCCCTGGCGATAAGACAAACCGAGGCGCAAAAACTTCTTGCCGCCTCCCTTATCCCTCAACTTGAAGGAGAGATCGAAATTCAGAACAATAATTTGAATCAGCTTTTAGGGAATTACCCCGGCGAGATCCAGGTAGGACAAGAGCTGAAAGAGGTGAGCATGATTACGGATATTTCCGCAGGTGTCCCACTGCAACTGATTACCAATCGACCCGATGTAGCGGCATCTGAGCTGGGTTTGATAGCAGCCAATGCGAGAATAGGGGTTGCCCAGGCGCTTAAATATCCCTCTATTACCCTAGCAGCCGATGTCGGTTTGGATGCTATGGAATTAAAGGATCTCTTTAATCCCGGATTATCCCTATTTGGTGTTTTTAGTGGGGCAATTACACAACCTATCTTTCAAAGAAGACGCCTCAAGACCAATTATCAGATCGCCCTCTTACAGCGGGATATTGCTGAATTGGCTTTTCGGGAAAACTTATTGAATGCCGTCACGGAAGTCTCCAACGAGCTGGTGCGAATCCGCAAGTTGCAGGAACAGTTTGAAATTACCGAACAAAGACTGAGCAATGCCCAAACTGCCGTCCAAAATGCAGACATGTTGTTCAAGAGCGGCTTTGCCAATTACCTCGAAGTCATCACTGCCCAAAGCAACGCCCTGGACACCGAGCTGGAACTGGTCTCCACCAGGATGGAGCTTCTTGTTTCCAATATTGAACTGTACCGCGCATTGGGCGGCGGCTGGCAGTAATTAAGCGTGTTGAGGCAGGTTATCTCAGAAATTCAGGTGAACCATGGAGAAATCGAGGATATTAAGAAGAACGCCCCGTCTTAATGCCCCTCGATTCATGGTCAAATTTCAATCAGCTCTGAATCATTACGTCTTTAAGGCTTTCATTACGTCTTAAGTAGCCCTTTTCGG
>DATGMS010000210.1:0-2294 GCA_035307285.1 Cyclobacteriaceae bacterium | reverse complement strand
TGAAATCCCGGTACCGAACGGCACTTATACGGTGAAGACCTACCACAACGAGCTTTACTTCGGCAAGACGGGTCCATCGGCTGCCAAAGGGCGAAGGGTGTATGACATCAGCCTTGAGGGCAAGCTGGTTAAGGCCAAGTTTGACCTGTACAGTGTGGGCAACAAGCAGACGGTTCTGACCTTTACCAAAGTTGAGGTGAAGGACGGCAAGCTTAACCTGGACTTGAAGTCTTCGGCCAACCGCGCCTCCATATCCGGTATCGCAATAGAGGGAATAGTATCCTCTGGTGCTAATAAAAGGATGGAATCAAATATCAATGAATTATTGGTTGAGGAAGAAAAGGTGGCAGGTGATGAAGTCCTTGAAATCAAGATGTATCCTAACCCCGCTCGGGATTTTACGACGGTTGCGATAAATCAAGATGTCAAAGTGCACACCATCATGATCCATAATTTAAACGGTCAATTGATTAAGCAACTGGATCCGGATTTGTTAAGAAGCAGTGGGGGTCAATATCAAATTCAATTGTCTAATATGCCTCAGGGAATTTATCTGGTAAGCATAGTTGGCGAGAGAGAAATTTTAGATAGATTAAAACTTATAGTAGGACAATAAAGCTATTAAGATCAGGGAAAAAGGGGCCGGAGTTTTTACTTCAGCCCCTTTTTTCGTTGTGGGGATTTGAGGATAACTGGAGGATGTTTAAATAGATTCTTATATTTAATTATCGAAAGCCAAAGGTCCTTTCTCTCAATTGTTAAAACTCTAAAATATGAGAATTAAGTTTCTATTGTTTTTTTTATTACTGGCAGTTGTGATTCAACCCGCCGCTGCAACTAACTATTATTTCTCCTCTGTTTCTGGAGATGATAATCGTACATCAGTAGAAGCTAGGAACCCACAAACGCCATGGAAGTCATTAGACAAGATGAACATTATATTAAGGAGTCTGCAGCCGGGAGATTCGGTCCTATTAAAAAGAGGGGAAGTATTTTACGGAACTTTAAATTTGTCGGTCTCTGGCACCCAAAATAACCCGATCGTTTTCGGGGCTTATGGAAATGGTGCTATGCCGATAATTACTTCCTTGGTTGACTTGGGAGAGTGGGTGAAGTTAGAAAATGGGAATTTCGAAGCAACCCATACTTCTTTGGGAGAATCCCTAAACGTAGTCTTGATGGATGGAAGCATTCAAGAAATGGGTAGATATCCCAATAGCAATACCTCTAACAAGGGCTACTTAATATTTGATGAGACAAATGGAGAGAATTCCATTACTGATGATGGGCATCCATCAGCTTTAAACTGGTCAGGTGGGGAGGTGGTGATCCGGAAAAGCCGTTGGACCATTGACCGTCATAGGATTATATCGCATATAGGCACGAAAATTACCTTTCTCCCCGTGGAGAATACTTATAAACCGGTAAAAAACCATGGTTATTTTATTCAGGATCATATTAATACTTTGGATGAAAAAGGGGAATGGTATTTCGACGCGGCAAGGAGGAAGGTGGTCCTTCATCTGGGTGAGACAGGTGCTTTTCCTCCCCTGGTGCAGGCGAGTACAAAGGAGACTTTGGTCAGCAATGATCGGCCAGTGGAATTTGTGGTATTTGATGGTCTTCATTTTACGGGAGCGAACAGCACTGCGCTCTCCATCCACAACAGTAGAAATATAACCGTGACGAATTGCCGGGTAGACTTTTCCGGCGTCAATGGGATCAGTGTTAGCAGTACTCCTTTTTTTCAGTTATTAAATAGTATAATATCCTATTCCATGAACAACGGGGTTGATCTGGGACAAAACACACCGCATGCCACGATCTACAACAATTTGATTGAATGTACCAATCTGTTTTTCGGCATGGGAAAAAGTGGCAATGGAAATGGTGTCGCTATACAGGCGAGTTCAAGCCATAATCTTATAGAACAAAACAAAGTAATAAATTCTGGATATACAGGCATCCGCTTTTCAGGGGATTCTACAGTAGTAAAAAATAATTTAATTGATAATTTTTGCCTTACGAAAGATGATGGGGCGGGCATCTATACCTGGACAGGTTCTTCCAAAGAAAAACATGTAGGCAGGAAAGTTATTGGCAATATCGTTGTAAACGGTATAGGGGTTAATGAGGGAACACCTTCAGCAAAGATAAATAATCCTCCCGCAGAAGGCATTTATCTGGATGACTATGCATCAGGAATAGAAATAAGGGACAATACTGTTGGAAATGTAAAGGGGAAGGGCATATTTATCCATAATGCCAGGGATTTGGTCATTGAAAATAACACC
>DATGMS010000209.1:0-2704 GCA_035307285.1 Cyclobacteriaceae bacterium | reverse complement strand
TCTGGTGCGCTTCATTAGCCCCAAAGACCCCATGTGGTTGTCTACGCTGAAGGTTATTGAGGAAGATCTGGTTTCGGATTCGTTGGTGTACCGCTATAGACATGAAAAAGCAGCCGATGACGGCTTGGGACATCCGGAAGGGACCTTTTCCATGTGTTCCTTCTGGTATATCGAATGCTTGTCACGGGCGGGGCAATTGCAGAAGGCAAGGCTATATTTCGACAAGATGATAGGTTATGCCAACCATCTGGGTCTTTATGCCGAACAGCTGGGTTTCCAGGGAGAGCATCTGGGAAATTTTCCCCAAGCATTTACCCATTTGGGACTGATCACTGCCGCCTTCAACTTGGATAGGCAATTGAACAACCAAAGAAACAAGGAACATGAAGAGGATTAAAAAGGACTCAGGGATTAGAGACTAAAGGGACTGAGAGAAAGAGTTCTCTGACTCTTCATCCCTCTGTCTATCAGCCCCTAAATTAGTTTATCTTACCCTTTCTGTCTGGCTGAAGAAAAAGCTTCCTTCAATGGCGGCGTTTTCATCCGAATCAGAACCATGCACAGCATTGGCTTCAATCGACGTGGCAAATAGCTTACGGATGGTGCCTTCTGCCGCATCGGCTGGATTGGTGGCTCCTATCAGTTTCCTGAAATCCTCCACCGCGTTGTCTTTTTCCAATATTGCAGCGATGATAGGACCAGAAGACATGTAGGTGCAAAGGTCTTTGTAAAAAGGTCTTGCACTATGAACTTCATAAAATTTTCCCGCCAATTCTCCGGTCAGGCGGGTAGCTTTAATGGCTACGATTTTAAAGCCTGCCTCTTCGATCATTTTTAGTATTGCGCCTGAATTTCCCGCACTGAATGCATCGGGCTTGATCATGGTAAATGTTTTGTTGCTTGCCATCTTTGAAATTTAATCGTGGTTTAATTTGAGGTAAAATTAGCCAATTTCATGTAATGTAAGGCTATCAACTTAGAAAATTCAAGTTACGGCCCTAACGCTGAACCAGTTGCCTACATTGGGAATTTTAAAAAATTATATTGACCTTTGCAGCCAATGCACCAAAAGTGCAGAAGCTAAACTGTATAGATGCAAGATATAAAGTTACTCAAAGAACGATTATCCCTCCCTCAAAAAATAGTCATCACCACCCATCACAAGCCTGATGCCGATGCATTGGGTTCCTCTTTGGGCTTGGCTAATTACCTAAAGAAGAAGAACCATCAGGTGAATGTGATCGTACCGTCTGATTACCCTTCGTTTTTACATTGGATGAAAGGTAATGAAGAAGTGATCAATTTTGAAGAGGACGGACAGCGGGGAAAGGTAGAAGGGTTGTTGTCTAATGCAGATATGATTATCTGTGTCGATTTTTCCAGCTTGTCCCGGTTACACGACATGGCAGAAATGATGAAGGCATCCAAGGCATTCATCGTTAACATAGACCACCACCAAGATCCTGAGGATTTTGCGGATTTCGCTTATTCAACGACTGAGGCTGCAGCAACCTGTGAGTTGGTTTTTGAGCTTATCGTCCAGTTTGGCGATAAGTGCCTTATAGACAAGGATATAGCAGATTGTCTCTACGCTGGAATCATGACCGATACTGGGGGATTCAGACATCCCAATACGACAAAAAATGTTCATCTGGTCACTGCGGAGCTAATCGAATTGGGAGCAGATAATTCCAAGATCTCCCGACTCATTTACGATACCAATTCAATCAACCGTCTCAAGTTTATCGGTTTCGCTTTAACAAGACGGCTAGTCATCCTCCAGGATCTACAGACTGCTTATTTTGCCATCAGTAAAAAAGACCTAAAAAAATACGAATCACAAACAGGAGATACCGAAGGTTTGGTAAATTATGCCCTATCTTTGGATGGAATTAAACTTGCCGCACTATTTACAGAAAGAAAAGACGGAGTAAAGATATCTTTTCGTACTGCCGAAGATGTAGCGATCAATAAATTCGCCGCACAATACTTTGAAGGAGGAGGACACAAGAACGCATCAGGCGGAAAATCGACCTTGACCTTGGCGGAGACCACAGAAAAGTTTGAAAAACTCGTAAAAGAAAACAAACAATTACTATTCAATCAATTGGAATTAATCAATGAAAAAAGTTAATAGCTTAGTTTTATCTGCCGGCCTGCTAGTAGCATCGGTCAGCATGGTAGCCTGTCAGAAAAGAACCGAAACTACTTCAGACGGCATAGAATATACTTACATTAAAGAAGGAAAAGAAAAACCAAATGATGGGGAATTTGTGGTTTATCACTTCACTGCAAAGACAGGAAGCGATTCTACCTTTATTTCCAGCTACGATCACCCGACTCCTGCTTATCTGCAGTACGCCGACTCGGTAGGAGAAATTTCTGGTATAGACGAGATTTTTCTGAATCTAAAAAAGGGGGACAGTATCGTGATAAATTCTACTGCTGAGAAGATTTTTGGCCCCAATCTCCCTCCTTTCTTGACAAGTGAAGAAAATGTAAATATTAACATTGGCGTGGTTGATGTTTTAGAAGAGCAGGTATTCCAAGATTACTTTAACGATTTGGCAAATGCCAGTCAAAAGGAACAAACCGACAAGGACATTAAACTCCTTGAAGACTATATTTCAGAAAATAATTTGAATGCTACCAAGACGGAATCAGGTCTCTTCTACGTCATAGAAGAAGAGGGCGATGGTCCTGA
>DATGMS010000208.1:0-5443 GCA_035307285.1 Cyclobacteriaceae bacterium | reverse complement strand
CCGATTCCAGCTTCTGCGATTAACGGAAACACCAGAGGCCAGATCAACCAGAATCAGGGATATTCGGGAGCGGAAAACAATGTGCCCCCGCTTACTTCAATTCCTGAAGAGTAGCCATAGGACTATTTGATATAACTAAAGTAGGATTTACCAATTGGGAGACGAAGAGAGGAAATACCTTTCTTCGTCTCTTGTTTGTAAGGGGCGGTAGTCCTCTTCCCGCATGATGTCGAAAAGAAAGCTTTAAAGCATATCTCAAGAATTGTCTTAAGCAAATTCCAACACGTCATCATGTATTGTTTTAATAGCACAAATAGAGATTTCCTCCATGATTTCCGAAGGTGTTTCACCGACAATTAGCATCTTCTGCTTTTAAGCTGCTTTTTTAAAGATATATCCAGCAAAACCTCATTTCGTGATTATGATTTTCAAAAAGTATCATTACTTTAGTAAATTAATTCCAATTCAGTTAATGAAACACATGATTTGATTTTTATTTTGCTTTGATCTGATATAATAATTAACAATTTACCATGAATTTCACCACCCTAGACCTCCTAATTTTTATAGGATATTGCGTCTTAATTCTCTTTATGGGGTATTTTGTGTCCCGGGAAAAAAGAGGCCATATCAAGGATTCAAATGATTACTTCCTCGCCAGCAAAGCCTTGCCTTGGTGGGCCGTGGGAGCATCTCTGATCGCCTCCAATATATCCGCCGAACAGTTTATAGGCATGTCGGGATCCGGATTTGCACTTGGGCTTGCCATTTCCACTTATGAGTGGATGGCTGCTGCCACCTTGCTGGTGGTGGCTATTTTCTTCCTTCCCATCTATCTTAAAGAGGGAATCAGCACCATGCCACAATTTCTCTTGAAGCGATATGACAGCAGGGTAAGGACGGTAATGGCGGTATTTTGGCTTTTGGTTTATGTGTTTGTCAACCTGACGTCAGTATTATACCTTGGAGCTTTAAGTTTGGATACCATATTGGGAGTCCCTATGACTTACGGTATCATTGGGCTAGCATTGTTTGCTATGCTATACTCCATTTATGGCGGACTTAAGGCAGTGGCCTGGACAGATGTGGTTCAAGTGGTATTTTTAATAGCAGGAGGTGTCGCCACCACCTACTTGGCCTTATCGATCGTTGGTGAAGGCAACGTGTTTACCGGCTTCTCGACCTTGATGAGCGAGGCACCAGGCCATTTCAAGATGATCTTTGAGGAAGGGGAAATGATGATCCCTGACGGGTCAGGTGGGCAGAGGGATGCTTATCTCGATTTACCTGGCATTAGTGTATTGATTGGAGGAATGTGGGTTATCAACCTAAACTATTGGGGATTCAACCAGTACATTACCCAAAGGGCATTAGCTGCCAAAAACTTAAATGAAGCGCAAAAAGGGATGATTTTTGCCGGATTTCTTAAATTATTGATGCCGCTGATTGTTGTTATTCCCGGAATTGCAGCCTTTGTAATCGTTAACAATGGTATAGACCTGCCGTTTATAGAGTCCATGAAAGATCCTGTAACCGGAATAGTTAAATCTGACAGGGCATACCCGACATTATTGCAACTGTTGCCTTCGGGATTAAAGGGATTGGCTTTTGCAGCCTTGACTGCAGCCATTGTTTCCTCACTAGCCTCCATGGCAAATAGTACCTCTACTATATTTACTTTAGACATCTACAAAACCTTTTTCGATAAGCAAGCTTCGGAAAACAAACAGGTTAGGGTAGGTAGGATTGCAGCGGTTGTAGCCTTTTTTATTGCTGCTATTGTCGCGCCCGCCCTGAGTCAGTTGGATCAGGCCTTCCAGTACATCCAGGAATATACAGGTTTTATTTCCCCAGGAGTCTTCGCCATCTTTATGTTTGGTTTTTTCTGGAAGAAAACCACTTCCAACGCCGCCCTTACAGCGGCGGTGATGACCATTCCGCTTTCCGCTCTATTAAAGTTCACGTTCCCTCTTCTGCCATTTATCGATAGAATGGGTATTGTATTTCTAGTACTTTCAGTATTAATCATTGTTATTAGTTTGATACAAGGAAAAGGGGAAGATCATCCCAACGGAATCGAAATCACCAAAGACCTCTTTACCACAAGTACAGCCTTTAAGATCGGCGCAATACTGATCAGTGGAATAATTGCAGCCTTGTATATCACATTCTGGTAAAATTTATTTAAGCATGAGAAAATTGTTAATCGGGTATGACATTGGGAGCTCTTCGGTAAAAACGACCCTCCTCAATGCCGATACCGGAAAGGTAGTGGCTTCAGAAGGCCTCCCTAAAGAAGAAATGTTGATCTCCTCCCCGCAAAAAGAATGGGCTGAGCAGGATCCCATGATGTGGTGGAAGTACATCATCGAAACTACCCATAAGGTGTTGGCTGATGCCGATGTAAAAGCCGGTGAGATTAAAGCTATTGGGATTTCCTACCAAATGCACGGACTGGTGTTGGTGGACAAAAACCATGAAGTAATTCGCCCCTCGATCATTTGGTGTGACAGTAGGGCAGTGGAGATCGGCAACCAAGCCTTCAATGAATTGGGAAGTGATTATTGTCTTTCCCGCCTGTTGAACTCGCCGGGGAATTTCACCGCCTCGAAATTGAGATGGGTGAAGGAAAACGAGCCCCAACACTTTGAGAAAATCCATAAAATCATGCTTCCCGGTGATTTCATCGCAATGAAGTTGACAGGAGAAATCCTCACTTCAGAAACGGGTCTTTCAGAAGGTATCTTTTGGGATTTTCAGGAAAATGGCGTGTCTTCCGCACTTCTGGCTCATTACGGCATAGACCGCAGCCTTTTGGCGGATGCTGTACCATCATTCTCCCAACAGGGCAAGGTTACGGCAGAAGCAGCAGAAATTCTGGGGCTGGAAGCGGGCATTCCTATTACTTATCGCTCTGGAGACCAGCCTAATAATGCATTTTCCTTAAATGTACTTAAAGAAGGGGAACTCGCTACTACAGCCGGAACATCGGGGACGGTATACGGTGTAAGCACCAAGCCCGTCTTTGACCCTGACTCTCGGGTAAATACCTTTGTCCATGTCAACCATAGCCAAACCTCTCCGAGTTACGGCGTCTTGTTATGTGTCAACGGTACGGGAATACTTAATAGCTGGCTTAAACGTACGTTGGGCGGCAACCCCTCTTATGAAGAGATGAATAATTTAGCTTCTGAAGTTGCTATCGGCTCAGACGGCTTAAATTTCATCCCCTTTGGAAATGGTGCAGAGAGGATCCTGAAAAACCGCCAGGTAGATGCCCATCTTTCTGGCTTGAACCTGCTTAAACACGACAGGAGACACATCCTTAGGGCTGGGCAGGAGGGAATTGTCAGCGCATTGACCTATGGGTTTAACATAATGAAAAATATGGGCCTGAACCTGAACACGGTAAAAGCCGGAAAGGCCAACATGTTTTTAAGCCCTCTATTTAGGGAAGCTTTTGTCAATATGAACCAAGTTAGCTTGGAGCTTTATGATACAGATGGCTCCCAGGGAGCCGCAAGGGGCGCCGGGATCGGGGCGGGAATATATTCTGACCATCCAACGGCGTTTGTAGGGCTGGAAAAAGTAGCAGCTCTAGACCCGGAACCCGAACTTCAAGAAGCGTATTCAGAAGTATATCAGCGTTGGAAAGAACAGTTGGAAAAGCTTTAGGAGTATAGAGGAAGAACAAAGAACAAAGAGCAAAGATTAACAAACAAAGATTTGAGAACGAGAGATCGAATCAATCGTGCTCTTGTCGGGCCATGGGACTATGTACTATGAACTATGGGCCACTAAAAAATAAAACGAAAAACTCTTCAATCCTCAAAGCTATCAGGAGGTACTAAGTAAAAGAACAATTTAACAATAATAACAATACATCATGTCTAAAACCTATTTTCCTAACATTGAAAAAATCAAGTTTGAAGGAAGGGAATCCAAAAATCCCTTGGCTTTTAAATTTTATGACGAAAACAGAGTAATAGCCGGAAAAACCATGAAGGATCATTTCCGATTTGGCATTGCTTACTGGCATTCTTTCTGTGCCACAGGTAACGATCCTTTTGGTCCAGGAACAATGGTACACGAATGGGATCAAGCAGAAGACGCCATTCAAAGAGCCAAAGATAAAATGGATGCTGCTTTCGAATTTATCACAAAAATCGGGGCGCCTTATTATTGTTTCCACGACATCGATTTGATCGATGAAGGCAAGGATATCGAAGAATACGAAAGCCGAATGAAAGCTATCGTTGAGTATGCTAAGCAAAAGCAGGAAGAAACAGGAGTTAAGTTGCTTTGGGGAACTGCCAACGTTTTCAGCAATCCGCGTTATATGAACGGGGCTTCCACCAATCCTGATTTTGATGTGGTGGCTTATGCAGCTACTCAGGTCAAAAATTCGATTGACGCTACCATTGCCTTGGGCGGCGAAAATTACGTCTTCTGGGGTGGAAGGGAAGGTTATATGTCCCTGTTGAATACCGACATGAAAAGGGAAACCGAACATTTGGCCCAATTCCTGACCATGGCCCGCGACTATGGGCGTAAGCAAGGTTTTAAAGGGACTTTCCTGATTGAACCAAAGCCTATGGAGCCCACCAAACATCAATATGATTACGATGCTGCTACGGTTACCGGCTTCTTAAGGCACTATGGTTTGGACAAAGATTTCAAATTGAACCTAGAGGTAAACCATGCTACCTTGGCAGGCCATACCTTCCAGCATGAATTGCAGGTGGCAGTCGATGCCGGCCTTTTGGGAAGCATTGACGCTAACCGTGGGGATTATCAAAACGGATGGGATACCGATCAGTTTGCCATTAATCTCCAAGAGTTGACCGAAGCCATGTTGGTCATCCTTGAAGGCGGAGGACTGGGCAATGGAGGAGTCAATTTTGACGCTAAAATCAGAAGGAACTCTACTGATTTAGACGATATCTTCCATGCGCATGTAGGCAGTATGGATGCTTTCGCGCGTGGATTGATCATCGCCAATGAGATTTTGGAAAAATCTGAATACAAAGCGTTGAGGAAACAACGATATGCTTCATTCGACGACGGAAAAGGCAAAGAATTCGAAACCGGGAAACTTTCTCTGGAGGATTTAAGAAGCCATGCCTTATCAGTAGGTGAGCCGAAGACGACCAGCGGCAAGCAGGAAATGTATGAGAATATCTTGAATCAGTTTATCTAGATCAATAACAGCCTTCTATATCAGAATGTCTGAAGAACAAAAAAGCCGGAATTTTCCGGCCTTTTTGTTTTTTTTTTTATTACTTTAATCTAATAATATTTTTTACATTGTAGGATTATTTTATAATAGTGGATTTAGGTGTTATTATCAGCGGTAGGCAACACAGTAAAAGCCCCACCATGGTGATTGAAAATTCGGTAGTTCTATTGTTCAATGAAGGTAAAAATTCTACACATATGGCCA
>DATGMS010000207.1:0-2596 GCA_035307285.1 Cyclobacteriaceae bacterium | reverse complement strand
CGTTGAATGTTGTCGTATTTCTTGCGGTATTCCTCCCAAGGAAACTCCTCTAGATCCTCATACCCTTCAAATTGGCTGATCACCTCCCCGTCCAAGAAAGGCAGGTATATTTTGGTGCCAATATCCTTCCAAAGAAGCAGTTCATCCTCGTCAATCTCCAGCCGTTGGAGAAGGCGCTCTGCCGTGGGATTTTCTAAGAGGTCAAGAATATCAAGGGCCATTTGAAGTACCCAGGCGGCAAAAACATTCGTGTAGGCGTTGTTGTTAAGCCCTTGTTGGTCAGAATCAGGGTAGGAGGTATGGTATTCATCGGGACCAACCACTTGCAGGAAAACGTATCGGCCCTTATCGGTATCAAACTCCGCCTTACTGCCCCAGAATGAGGCGATACTCAGGAATATTTCTGCCCCAAAACAAGACAGAAACTCGTGGTCTCCCGTGGCTTTATAGTAGTTCCAGATGTTGTAGGCAATCGCCGCATTCACATGGTATTGCAGATAGGTGTGGTCCGGCAGCCAATTTCCCGATTGAGGGTTTAGATGGATCTTCTGGCTTTCTTCTCTACCGTTGCTGCCACTTTGCCAAGGGTATAATGCACCTCTCAACCCTGCTTCTTTGGCTGCATGCCGGGCCTTCTCCAGGCGGTAATAGCGGTACATAAGTAAGCTTTTGGCGATGTCCGGGAACCGCAGGTTGTAAAATGGAGTGATAAACAGCTCGTCCCAAAATATATGCCCCCTATAGGCTTCCCCATGCCAGCCTCTTGCAGGTATTCCTATATCCAGCCCCACACTGTTAGGTGATGCTGTTTGTAGGATATGGAAAACATGTAAACGGGCTAACCGTTGTGTTTTAGCTCCATTGTCCAACTGAATATCTGCCTGCTTCCACAACCTATTCCACGCTTGTCGGTGCCTCTTCAAGAGTTGATCAAACAAAGGCGCAAAAGCAATATTTTCACTTGCTTCCAACGAGGGTTCAGAAATGGCTTTGTCCCGGGAAGTGTATATAGAGACAATTTTTTCCGCTCTAACCGAAATTCCTTCTTTGGCGTTTAAGAAAAAATGTTGTGCAATGGATTTCTTGTTGCTAATGGTTTTCGTGTCTACCTCAAGCTTGTGGTTGCCGTCAAACAGGGTCGTCCGGGCGGCCTGTGCCATAACCAACTGTGTTTGGTTGGTTTGGACAGTCAACGATATACCATCTTTAAGTTCTTGCGTTGAAAGCACATCCAAGTGTCTGCTTTCGAGATCTCTGTACCTTTCAACCCCGTTGTTGGTAATGTTGCCGTCAAGCTCACTTACTATCTCGATAGATCCACTCCAGTTTAGCGGGGTCAGGATCCATTCTAAGGCTGCGTTGTGCATGTCACGCATGCTCACCAACCGGCGACTTTCTATTTTGGATTTTCGCCCTTCCGAATCTTCTATAACAAATGATCGGGAGAGGATCCCGCTTTCCATATCCAGTACTTGTTGGTAATCCTGTACTTCACACTCATCGAGATTAAGCCAAGAACCAGATTCCGGCCTAAAGTTTAAGTAAAGCCAGTTAGGGAAATTAACCAGGTCTTCATTTTCGATTTCCTTGTCGGCGATATTGGACTTCGCCCTGTTGTACCCACCCGCCAGATAGGTTCCGGGATAGTTGTTTTTGCTGTCTTTGCTTTCTTCTGCGGCACCCCTCGTGGCAATGTATCCGTTGCCCAAAGTGCAGAGGGCTTCCCTTAGCTTTTGTTCTTCAGGATCCCATCCTGAATAAACAATCTGAAAATTATCCATGTTGCTGAAGCTTGGAATAGAATTTCTCCAAAAATGTCAACACTTCGTCTGTATCCGTAAGGGCAAAAGTGGCGGCGGTCTGCTCTCCATGAGTTCCTACCAAAATGCCAATCCCTTCTCCCTGTATGGAAACAAACGCATCTTCATCCGTAATGTCGTCACCAATAAAAATTGGAATGGCATTTTCTCTATTAAAATTTAAAGCCTCAAATAGCCAGTTGACCGCACGGCCCTTGTGCCAGTCTATCGCTGGCTTGAGTTCTAGGATTTTTTTTCCGGTTCCTTTCTTTAGGTTGTCATGTAGCCCCAATTCTTCCAAGACTGCATTCTTTACTTTATCCTCTTCCGCTTCGGCTACGTTCCTAAAGTGGACCGCTATCGCATACTTTTTGGACTCAACCATACAGCCTTTGACAGCTTTCAGTTTGTCGGACAGATTATCGGCAACTGTTTTAAGAGAAGCCAAAATTTCCTCACTCACTTTTTCCGGAATATCCAGACCCTCCGGGCCTGCCATATCCAATCCGTGGCTTCCGGCGTAAATCAATTGATCAAGAGCTACCTTGTTTTCTACATCTGCGCGGTCACGGCCACTGATGACGGCCACAGGAATAAGCGTGGCGAGTCTCACCAGCACATCTTTCATTTCTCCGGATAATAAAGCCTGATCAGGATCCGGAACAATAGGGCTTAATGTCCCATCATAGTCAAGGATCAACAAGGGCTTTCTGCCCCCAATATCGTCAAAGATTTTATCAAAAAATGAGATGGCATGAGGTAAGTCTTCGGCGTCTCTAAGCATGTTCTTGGATTTT
>DATGMS010000206.1:0-4245 GCA_035307285.1 Cyclobacteriaceae bacterium | reverse complement strand
CTGGGGTTGTTTGGCCACGTAGGTACCATCTTCCTGCATGATATAGGCATTGACATTGTCCTTGAGGTTGTAGGCTATGATGTTCATCAACTGCTTTTCCAAGAAAGGAGTCATTACCCTGAACAAGGACTCCAACCTTTTATCAAAACTCCTTACCATGGCATCCGCACTCCCTACATATGTCCGATGTTCGCCATCATTATGAAAATGGTAAATGCGAGAATGTTCGAGAAAATCCCCTACGATTGAGTAAACTTCAATATTATCACTTAAGCCCTCTCTTCCAGGCCTGAGACAGCATATTCCTCTTACCACCAATTTTATAGGAACCCCAGCCTGAGAAGCTTTGTATAAAGCATATATAAATTCCGTATCTTCAAGAGAATTAATTTTTATGAATATACCTGATGGCTTACCCTCTTGTGCGTGTTTAGCCTCATCTTCAATAAAATCAATGAGCCTATTCCTCATCTCCCGAGGTGCAGTCAATAGGTTGGTGTAGGTAGAAGGCATGGAATGTCCTGTGATAACATTGAAGAACTCGGAAACATCATTCGCCAATACTTCATTAGTGGTCAACAGACCGATATCCGTGTATAATCTAGCAGTGTCTTCGTTGTAATTGCCAGACCCTAGGTGAACGTATCGGGTGATCCTCTTTTCGTCCTTTTTGACAATCAACAACAACTTGGTATGCGTTTTAAAATTACTGACGCCATAGATCACAAAACAACCTGCTTTTTGAAGCTTTTTTGCTTCCCGCATATTGTTCTCTTCGTCAAAACGCGCCTTGACCTCAAAAAGGACCGAGACGTGTTTTCCGTTTTCAGCGGCTCTTAGTAGCGCCTTGGTTATTCTAGAATCTTTGGCCAGACGATAAATGGTCATCTTGATGGCCATCACGTTAGGGTCCTCCGATGCCTTTTCTATAAGGTCAAGTATAGGATCGATATTGTTATAAGGATGATGGAGCAAAACATCCTTATGCTTAAGCACCTGAAAAACATCTTCGGTCGCCGCATCCGGGTAAGACAAAGGCGGAACAGGAACAGGGGGTTGGGGGATCTTATCCTTGAACCTCCTGTTTCCGATGATCTGCCAAAAGCTGGTAAAGTCCATCATACTGGACCGGCTGATGATAAAAATACTGTCGTCATCTAGAATCCACCTTTCTTTTAAAAGGTTGACCATCCACTTGCTGTACCCTTCTTCTATTTCAATTCGGACAACTCTCCCCGTTTTTCTTTCATTGAGTTTCCTTTTTACCTCCTCCAAGAAATTCATGTCCATATCCTCACTTTCCTCCAGGGTAAAATCCCCGTTTCTGGTGATCCTAAAGAGATTTACGGATTCTATGTCCACATTTCTAAATAGGGATACAATGTATTCTCTTATGATCTCCTCTATGGGCACATACACCAAGGTATCCGCTCGTTCAACTTCAAAAAAACGGGGAATATTGGAAGGAACCTGAACAAATGATAGTTTCCTATTGTCTTTTTTGTCATCCTGGTTGATGGTTACCACTCCAAATATAAGGAGCCTATTCATCAAAATAGGGAAAGTATGGTAGCCATCAAAGACCATAGGAGTCAACATGGGATACACCGCCTTGTCGAAATACTCTTGAATGATAGCCTGTTCTTCTTTTGCCAGATTTTTTACATTGCTTAGTGTAAATCCTGCTTCAGGAGTTTTAGGAAGAAGCTCCTGAAGAAAATGATCATGCTGCCGCTTATGAAACTCCTGCGACTCCCGCATCAATTTGACCTTAAATGGCTCTTCAGTCAGACCTGAATAATCTATCCGTTCTTTGTCATAATCCAGATAGTTGTATAAGGACCCTACCCTTATCATAAAAAACTCATCCAAATTAGATGCAGTGATCGCCAAAAACTTCAATTTTTCAAAAATAGATCTTGAATCTTTTTTGGCTTGATCAAGCACCCGTTCATTAAACTTCAGCCAACTTAGATCCCTACTGATCAAATCACTGCTGTCTATCACATGCTCAAATTTTCCTACTTCCATCAATTCAATTCTTGTCTTGGTTGTTCAGCAATCTGATGCTGCATTCTATTTAAAAACCGGCCTTAACTTAGGACAGTAATGTAGGGAGATTAATCTATTTATAAAAAAGAAAGGGGCTTGGAGCCCCTTTTATTTACTCTCCCAAATACATTACTATCAGGTGTCAATATGCGCATACTTGGCATTTTTCTCGATAAAATCCCGCCTTGGAGCAACTTCATCACCCATCAGCATGCTGAACAAGTGATCCGCCTCAGCAGCTGACTCTATAGAAACCTGTTTGACTGTGCGGGTTTGGGGGTCCATGGTCGTGGTCCAAAGCTGTTCGGGATTCATCTCTCCCAAACCCTTATATCTTTGGACAGAGACACTATCTACCTTTCCGTCCTTGGCCATCTCCAATGTAAATTCCACCCTTTGTTCCTCGGTCCAGCAATACCTTTCATCCTTCCCTCTCTTTAATAGGTAAAGAGGGGGTAAGGCAATATATAAGTATCCCTTTTCAATCAAAGTTCTCATATATCTGAAAAACAATGTCAGGATCAAGGTTCGAATGTGGGAACCGTCAATATCGGCATCGGTCATGATAATGATCTTGTGGTACCTAAGGTTGGTCAAATCCAGTTCCTTTTCATCATTCATGGTACCGATCTTTACTCCCAGTGCTGTCAGGATATTTTTGATCTCATCATTGTCATAGATTCTATGCTCTTGGGCTTTCTCGACATTGAGTATCTTACCTTTCAAGGGTAAAATCGCCTGAAAATCCCTGTCTCTTCCCTGCTTGGCAGAGCCTCCTGCAGAGTCCCCTTCCACTAAATAAAGCTCGCAAACTGTAGGATCGCTGTTGGCACAATCCGCCAATTTTCCTGGCAATCCGCCTCCGCCCAGCACATTCTTCCGTTGCACCATTTCGCGGGCCTTTTTGGCAGCATGACGGGCTTGCGCAGCAAGGATAACTTTCCCGACAATAACTTTGGCCTCTCTCGGATGCTCTTCCAGCCAACTTTGCAATACCTCAGAGACAGAACTGTCCACCGCACCGGTAACGTCGGAGTTCCCCAGCTTTGATTTCGTCTGTCCCTCAAATTGTGGTTCTGCCACTTTCACCGAAATTACAGCTGTAAGACCTTCCCTAAAATCATCCCCCGCCACTTCCAGCTTCAACTTTTCCAACATTCCGGATTTGTCCGCATAGCTTTTGAGCGTACGTGTCAACGCTCTCCTGAATCCGGACACATGGCTTCCGCCTTCATAGGTATTGATGGTGTTCACATAGGAAACGACGTTCTCTGAATAGGAAGTGTTATAGCTGAGGGCCACCTGTACCGGTACTCCGTTCCTTTCCGTATCTATAAAGATGGGAGTGTCTATGATTTTTTGACGGGTGCTATCAAGGTATTCCACAAACTCCACCAACCCTCCTTCGGATAAAAATTCATCCGATCGTGGATTGCCTTTCTCATCTAACTCTCTTAAATCCTGCAAAGTTATCTTTATGCCGGCATTAAGGAAAGCCATCTCTCGGAGTCGGGTGGCGATCGTTTCATATTTGTATTCCCTTATAGCGAAAATTTCTTCGTCAGGGCGAAAATGGATGGTCGTCCCCCTTTGATCGGTGGTTCCAATCTCCCGAACAGGATATTGGGGAATCCCTCGGGAATACTCCTGCTCGAAAATCTGGCCATTCCTATGGATAGTTGCCAGCATGTAGGTAGACAAGGCATTCACACAGGAAACTCCTACCCCGTGAAGACCGCCGGAAACTTTATAGGTGTCCTTATCAAACTTCCCCCCTGCGTGCAACACGGTCATTACCACTTCTAAAGCAGACCTGTTTTCTTTTTCGTGGAAATCCGTCGGAATACCACGACCATTATCTTTTACCGAAACTGAATTATCTTCATGAATGGTCAATTCAATTGTATCGCAATGGCCCGCCAACGCTTCATCTATGGAGTTATCTACGACTTCCCAGATAAGGTGGTGTAGACCTTTGATGCCAATGTCGCCAATGTACATCGCAGGTCTTTTTCTTACAGCTTCTAATCCTTCTAAAACCTGAATATTAAGTGCGGAATAATTGTCTTGGCTGGATTCTTTCTCTTTACTCATAGTACTTTTAAAAACAAACAAAGAGGAATCATCCTCTTATTTCTCTTGAATTTTTCAATCTATAAAAATACGAAAATTTTACCGATTTACCCCTTAAAT
>DATGMS010000205.1:0-5975 GCA_035307285.1 Cyclobacteriaceae bacterium | reverse complement strand
TGCATTCATCCCCTTGTTGAAAACTTTCGCACTGGACAAAGTGGTGTATGACTGTATGGATGAACTTACGCTTTTCAGGGGTGCCGACCCGAAGCTGGTAGAGCAAGAGCAAAAACTGCTATCCGTTGCCGATATGGTCTTCACTGGCGGAAAACGCTTGTACGAATCCAAAAAGAAGGTTCACGGGAATGTTCATTGTTTTCCGAGTTCCGTAGACCATTCCCATTTCAGAAAGGCACTGAACGGAATTGCTGTTCCCAAAGACATGAATTTTATCCATCAGCCGGTGGTCGGCTATTATGGGGTTATCGATGAAAGGATCGATATGGATCTCTTGGGCGAAACGGCTAAGCTTCTGCCCGACGCATGCTTTGTGATGATTGGCCCTCTGGCGAAAATATCACATGATGATCTTGCCAAAGGCCACAATATCCACTACCTGGGCATGCGGTCTTATGAGGAACTGCCCGGCTATTTAAAAAAGTTCGACATCGCTATGATGCCTTTCGCGATGAACGAGGCTACCCATTTTATAAGTCCAACCAAAACCTTGGAATACATGGCGGCCTACAAACCCATAATTTCAACCCCGGTATACGATGTGGTCAGGGACTATTCGCATTGCGTACACATTGTCTCCACTTCTTCGGAGTTCCGAAATGCGGTAAATAGCATCATGGCCGATAAGGACAAAGGCGCTTTAATCGCGAATTTTGATAAGGTGCTTGAAGATACCTCCTGGGATTCTACCGTCGAAAAAATGCTCCAAATATTAGATTAAACAAATGGGAAATGCACAAATAGTGATTATCGGTGCCGGTATTTCCGGTGCTGTACTGGCCGAAGGCTACGCCTCGTTGGGGAAGAAAGTGCTGGTGATTGAAAAAAGAGATCATATAGCCGGAAACTGCTATGACTATATAGATGATAACGGGATACTCGTTTCCAAATATGGCGCTCATCTTTTTCACACCAATTATGAGGATGTTTGGGCCTATGTCAACCGCTTTGCCACGTGGTACAAGTGGGAGCACCGCGTACTGGCCAATGTTGAGGGCAAAACGGTGCCAATACCCGTGAACAT
The DNA here is from genome assembly GCA_035307285.1 of Cyclobacteriaceae bacterium. GTDB lineage: Bacteria > Bacteroidota > Bacteroidia > Cytophagales > Cyclobacteriaceae > DATGMS01. The sequence continues at coordinate 4,891 of DATGMS010000205.1, read as the reverse complement.
CCAGACCGTCAACCAGCTGTTTGACATGAACATTACTTCTGAGGAAGAAATGATAAAGTGGCTTGACAACAATCGCCCCTATATAGAAGCTCCCAAAAATGGAGAAGAGGCAGCTCTTGCCCGGGTCGGGCCAGTCTTGTATGACAAGATGTTTAAGCACTATACGAAAAAGCAATGGGACAAATATCCGGAAGAACTCGATGCCGCCGTTCTAAACCGTATTCCGGTTAGAACAAATTTCGATGACAGGTATTTTTCGGACAAATACCAAGCACTTCCGGAAGGAGGTTACACCCGGCTGTTTGCAAGGATCTTTGACCATCCTAACATCACGATAAAGCTGAACACCGATTATTTCGATGTAAAGGATCAGATGGAAAAGCCGGAAAAGCTTTTCTATACAGGTCCCATCGATCGCTATTTTGAGTTCAAACACAGTTTGGAAGAAAAGCTGGAATATCGGTCCATCCAGTTCGTATCCGAGACCATCAATCAAGAGTTTTTCCAAGAGAATTCAGTAGTCAATTATCCGGGAACAGAAGTGGACTTTACGCGAATCATAGAGTACAAGCATTTCGGAAATCAGAAATCGGACAAAACCACCATAGTGAAAGAGTACACCGTAGATGGAGGGGAGCCTTATTATCCCATCTTGAATGAACGCAACCGTCGTATTTATGAAAAATACAATCAGGAGGCACAAAAGCTTACGGATGTGTATTTTGTAGGCAGGTTGGCCAATTACAAGTATTTCAATATGGACGAGGCTTTTAAAAACGCATTGGATCTTTTCGAAAGCCTGAAGAAGGAGAACCATCTTTCCATCAATTCTCAAGCAGTCCATGAGCCAGTTCAATAGCTTTTTTTGGGGAGGTTTCGAATGTGCCGACCACATCAACCGTTCAGGAGATCGCATCAATCTTCTGGCGGAAACCGGACACGATCAGCGGGTAGGGGAAGACTACAGCTTGTTGAGGGAGATGGGTATCGAAACCGTTAGGGAAGGCATTTGTTGGAGCAACGTGGAAAAAACACCCTTTTGTTATGATTTTTCGGAGGTAAAAAACCGGATAGATGCCGCCAAGGATTTAGGCATCCAACAGATTTGGGACTTGTGCCACTTCGGCTATCCCGATGACCTTATTCCGACCCATCCCAGATTCACCGAAAGGTTTGTTGCCTTGTGTCGCGCTTTCGCTGGCTTTTATAGGCAGATGTCGGATAGACAGCTCTTTGTAGTTCCCATAAACGAAATCAGCTTTTTGTCGTGGCATTCGGGGGATGTACGCGGTACGGTACCTTTTGCGATTAATTCTGGGTTTGACATCAAGTATCACTTATGTAAAGCGGCGATAAAGGGTGTCGAGGCATTAAAGGAAGTAGATCCAAATTGCCAGATTTTATTGGTTGAGCCGATGATCTATATCCATCGGGGGGTAGAGGGGACAGATGAAGAGGTCTGGAGGGTCAACGAAGACCAATACCAAGCCATGGATATTATTATGGGGAGAATGTGTCCGGAGTTGGGAGGAACAAGCGGACATGCTGATCTTCTTGGGTTCAATTACTACTATAACTGCCAATGGGAGCATGGCGGTGCTCCCATTCCATGGCCAGATGTAGACCCCATGCTTTCCGAAAGAATCCCTTTTTCCAGATTGTTGGAAGAAGCTTATAAAAGGTATGGAAAGCCGGTTGTTCTTTCCGAGACCGGCCATTTTGATGAGAAAAGGGCAGACTGGATCCGGGAGATTTCAGATGAATGTTTGGAGGCAGTCGCAATGGGGATCGATCTAAGGGGGATATGTATCTATCCTATTATCGAACGGCCTGATTGGGACAACCTGAACCATCGGCACAAGTCCGGTCTTTGGGATTTAGATGCCTTTAAAAATAGGATTCCCCATGAGGAATCTCTGGCCATGTTGCGGATCTATATCGAAAAGTTTTCAAAGATTATCCCTCAAGTGCAGATCCACAATAGTTATTTTGGAGAGTTATAGGAAATGCTGCTTCTGTTCTGAATAAGCGGTTGATGAGTTTATAGTGTATAAGAGCATAGGAGGTTATGGCAGAGCGTTTCCATTTGGAAAAATGTGATACTATTGGTAAATGGACTGCCGAACTGAAGACCGGCAGGAAACTGATATTAGTTGTTCATGGGGTAATCCCCTGTAGCGGTAAAAAGGAGCCATCTTCTCTGAAGCTGGCGCAATCCCAGCGTGCTGATCCATCGGTGTTAGTTTTGCAGCTGAGTCCCGACGTAGCAGTTTTTGAGGGTGCGGACGAAATACAAGTGTATTATTCTGAAGTGATAGATCGCTATGATCGCTATGAATCTATTTTGGTCAGGGGAAGTGGAAGAACGCTAGCTTTTTTGGAGTTGTAAAAACGGGGTAAAGACAATTTCGTCAAAAGGTTAGATGGCAGTCGCGTTCATTTATGAATGGCCAAAAAGCTCTAAAATGCGACGCTCTCTCCTTGAAGCTAATCCCACGGTGACGCCGGCCGGACAACCAATGGCGGCAACATTACAGGCAGCTTTCCGACGACCGCAAGTATTAAAACCTTTTCCGATTTATAATGTTATACTAATTCACAGGGCAATATACTTTTGGAAGGACTCTTAAATGAAGAGAATCGTTCAGCAGCGGCATTTTCTCCATGTACCCATGCCAAGGCTTCCGCCTTTTCATCCAATAGAAAAAATCGTATCTCCGTGGAGGAGAATAATTCCATAAGCTTGGGAAGGAGTTCTTGGCATAAAGGGTCGCCAACCAACGCCACTCGGTCCATGTTGTCAGTATGACTTGCCTTAAATCGCAAGTGATCACAAAAAACACCCAAATCCTCGCTTTCAGCGGCCACTTCCAGGTACAATCGGACTACCGGATAGTATTTAGATTTATTGATAAATAAAGGAAGGAGCTTGTGATAATCATTTTCGGTGATTGATCTTGTTGCCTTTGCAGCAATCACCTTCCCATCAGTGTCCCCTAATATCTGAACCATGCCCTGTTAACAACTTTAAGAATCCGTACCATAATCAAAATCAACATTGTGTAAATTCCAAAGCTTCCTCCTTCTCGGATTTGGAGACAAGCTTTAACAATTTTCATGGCAATGATTTGACCCAAAAAGTGCAGTTTTTTCTCAAATGGCCTTCATTTCAAGATTTCGATGATTTTTAAATTTTTTTCAGAGTCCATTGGACAAATCCAGTACTTTTTGTGGTGATTCTGGTACTGCATTGTAACCTAAAGGAAACAGTTAGACCCTCATTTTTTTTGCTAAAGGAGGCGAAGATCGGAGCGGATGGTGTTGTGAGCCTTGTCAAGAAACCACGAGAATGGGCTGGTACAGTATTTCGTGTTGAAAATTTCAAGGCTACCCCAAAAAAATTAAAGATGAAAATTATTGACCAATCTGGAAATATAAAAGATAAGAATATTCTATCCGGATTAATATCAAAGGAGGCTGATCGGAAAGAATTCAGAACGAACGTCTCCGAGTAAAGAGACCGTTTTTCTTCCTTTCATGCTTTTCCTTTAAAAAAAAGAAAAAGAACAATACTTCTCTATCAAACCTTTAACCCTACCAAAAAATGAAAACAATGACGATCACAACGACAAAAATTCACTATCTATTGCTGGCAGCAATTATGGTGGGATTTTCCGCATGCAACGATGATGACGACGAACCCAATAATCCGATAAATGATCAGGACAGAAACTTCGCCCTCAACGCAACTTATTCCAACTTGGCGGAAATACAAATGGGACAGCTGGCTGTGTCTGAAGCGGCGGATGAATCCGTTGCGGATTTTGCCGAAATGATGGTGACAGATCATACCAATGCCCAGAATCAACTGGCCAACCTTGCGGAATCCCTGGATATTGATCTTCCAGATACGCTTAAAACTGAGCACCAAATGATTCGGGCACAACTGTCAGCGCTGGAAGGTGCGGCTTTCGACAGCGCCTATATCAGCAGCCAGGTTGTTGCCCATCAGCAGGCCCAGCAGATTTTCCAGACTCAAATAGACCAGGGAATGAATCCCCAACTTAAGGAATACGCCGCCAATACACTGACCCATATCCTTATGCATTTGGAGCGGGCGATGGAGCTTAAAGAAGAATTGGTGCCATCCAACTGATAGAATTAGAACAAAGGGCTTCGATAAATGTCGAAGCTTCTTTGTCTGTTAGAAAAAACGTGCTCACCAAAATGACCAAAGATGGCTTTGAATTTACAAATAGCCGGCACTACCTGAGGAAACCGATAGGCCGTTCAAGCATGAGGCAACCGTCTATGGCGCAAAGGTAGTGATCCGTGGGAAAAAAGGAGACGTACCTGGCATCTTCGGTAAAGTCTCCACGCATTTGCAGACAAAGGAACAGAAAGAGCAAGTTCCTCTTATGGATGAAGTTTGGATCGACATTGGTGCAAAAAGCAAAAAGGAAGCGCAGGAATACGTTGCAGTCGGTGATTATGCGGTCTACGAGCCCCAAGTTACAGAACTCAGAGGATCACGCCTTGCAGCCCCGGCACTTGACAACATCATCGGGGTTTATTCCGTGATGCAGGTGGCAAGGAACTGCGCTGAAAGAGGGATAGATGTTGCGCTATACTGTCTCGGCACGGTTCAGGAAGAAATCGGTGCCCGCGGCGCCACTGCTGCGGCTGAAGGAATCAAACCGGATGTTGCCATAGCGGTGGATACAACGCTCGCCACCGACACGCCGGGGAAGACTAAAAACCTTACTGATCCCGCCCTTGAATTGGATGCGGGGCCTTCCATTCTGCGCGGGCCTAACGGTCATCCGGTTATTACCCGTCTGCTGGAAAAGGTAGCGCAAAAAAACAATATCCCCTATCAGATAAAGCCTGA
>DATGMS010000204.1:0-3284 GCA_035307285.1 Cyclobacteriaceae bacterium | reverse complement strand
GCTATTTCATCCTTGGTTACCAGATAAGGACCAAGTGGAGCAAAATTGTCTGCGCTTTTGCCCTTTACCCACTGCCCACCATGTCTCAGTTGAAAGTCTCTCTCACTGACATCATTGTGAAGCACGTAGCCGGCCACATAGTCCATGGCTTCCTCCTCGGAGACATAAGTTGCCTTTCTCCCAATCACCACCGCCAGCTCAACTTCCCAGTCCGTGGCTTCAGAACCTTTGGGAATGATAATAGGATCAAAGGGCCCACATATGGAAGAGGTGGCTTTCATGAACAAAATCGGTTGGGTAGGAACTTCCATACCACTTTCTTTGGCATGGAGGGAGTAATTCAAGCCCACACAAATCAATTTGGATGGCCGCTGAAGGGGAGGACCTAGACGGGTTTCTTTAGAGACTTCTGGACAAGTGGTACTGTTTTCCTCCAGCCAGGCCGCCAGGCGGGAAATGCCATCATTTCCCAAAAAATCTTCTGACCAGTCACCGCCGAATGCACTGCAATCCAGCCATCTCCCGTCCACTGTTTCCACTCCCGGCTTTTCTTTGCCGGCCTCACCAAATCTTAATAATTTCATAGTTGAACGTAATTATGTTGCTTTAAAATAGTTGATAAATCGAAGTGATCAGAAGTTGCCCTTACTCCCCATCATGGGGAACAATCGCCTTAGTTCTTCTTCCGAAGGCCGGCTTCCATATTCGCACAGCTCGAAAGCCTCCACGTGTTGCACATTCCCGGCGTGGGATTCCCCGTACCATTTTTCCAGAACAGTTTTTACCTGGGAGGCTATTGGCCCGGTACGCTGCTCTTTTAGCCACGCCAGCCTTTCTTCTTGTTCAGTCGGAATTTGCCCCGTATAGCCACTGATCCATGGCAACCATTCGTAAAACTGAGATTCATGGGCATCCAAAGCATGGATTTTTTGGTCAATGACTTCACTGATGTCAATGACAATATCCGCCTGAAAAGGATTCGGTTTTTGGAAATGGTCTTGGTAATAAAGAAATACAGGGTTTCTGGCGAGAGGAGGCGTGTCTGCGGCAATATTCGGAACCCCTACCATAAAAGCGGCATCCTGTACCAGTATCCCGGTATACCGATGGTCGGGATGATAGTCGTTGGATCGATGGGAGATCACCATATCTGCTTCCCAATCCCTGATCCTGCGGATAATTTCCAAGCGGATGGGGAGCGATGGGGTAAGTTCGCCGTCGTGGTTGTCCAATACCTCGTAGGTAATTCCCAAGCGTTTGGCCACCTCCTGTGCCTCGGCGGCCCGGCGTTTGGCCAGTATACCGCCTCCTTGTTCCATGTGTCCCGCATCTCCATTGGTGACGGAAAGAAACTTTACCTCATGGCCCATCTGTGCAAATAAGGCCGCTGTCCCTCCACTTTTTATATCGCAATCGTCAGGATGCGCCCCGATCATCATGATTTTTAAGGGTTTGTCTTGGGCCACGGACGAGTAAAAAAACCCCATAAACAAGAACAGGGCGAGGATAAGTTTTCTCATGTAGTGATTTCTGGGATATTGTTTAACGAAGGTGAAGATATACAATTCACTTTTAATAGACAATGCTTCCATAAGGCACCATGGAATTAATAGGAATAGGCAATATGTCTGGAAGAGTAGCAACACTGTTCGGTATGCATAGGTATATTAATTGCTTCTCTAGTGAAATATCGTTATCGTTCTTGAATATATCAGAATGGAAAAATCTACAGACTTCCTTTTATGAACACTAAACCTTCCACAGAGCGCCTTTTGCGCGATCATCTTATCGAATTACTTACCGGCGGCTTTGCCCCGGTTGTCATTTTGTTACGGGAATTTCACTTTGACAAAGCGGGAATTTCTCTTGATGGATTGCCATTCTCCGCTTATTCCTTGCTGGAACATATGAAACACAGGCAGAAGATCTTGCTGGAATTCATGAAAAATCCTTTATTTGGCGGGGATACCTGGCCGGATGCCTATTGGCCGGACCATCCAGAACCTCAGAGCGAAGAGATCTGGCTACAGGCTATTGAAGAGTTTGAAAAGGATCTGGCTGACATGATCGATTTGGTTCAGCGTAATGAGGGAGATTTACTGCAAGAGTATTCAAACGGGAAAAGCCTCGCTTGGGCTGCGATGACGACCTTCCACCACAACGCCTATACCATTGGTCAAGTCAAAGCCATAGGGAGACAGCTCGGCGTATGGTGATTAATACAAAGCCTTTTGGCTCATGATCAATTGCAGTTTTAATTCCTCAAAAACCTGCGGCTCATCCTGGGGTATGAAGGAGGGGTCAGGAATCGTTGAGTAGTTAAGAAAATCCATTAAAGGGCCGGCGATAATCTCGGCCCTCGCTATTTGTTCTTGGGTTAAAACATCCTTCCAATATCCGGAAGTGCCTTTTTTTAGGTGATCGGGGTTTTTCTTTTTTAAAGTGGCGAAGGTTAGCTCTTCTTCTAATACGGACATGTCTTTTGCGTCTAGTTCCAATCCGAGATAGTCCAAAAGCTGCCCCAGTTCATGCTGGAAGTTTCCTAACCAACTTTCGTAAAAGGTGATATGAATGTTATGTTTACTCGCAAGTCTAAGATGATCCCAAACATGCCATACCCATTCTTCCATCAAACCGTCAAAATTTTTAGCTAGGAAAACGGAAGGGTCTTTTTCTTCTTGGGGGAAATATTTAAGCATATAATCCGAACAGTAATATTTGGCGGCGGAAATCGCTCGGTCTCGTGGGTCACGGATGATGTAGATAATTTTGTCCATTCTACCAAAAACCTCCCCGCTGCTCTTACAGACCGGCGAATGGGTCCAGATATGGTTGGTTTTGGCTAGATATTCTTTAAAATCCACAATGGGCATCCGGAAGATACTGCTGATGCGGTAGCTCAGCTGCAGGTCGGTGATTTCTAATACATCTATTTTCGCCTGATCGGGAAAATTCAGGTCCCAAGTTTTGGCCAAAGGGAAGATTGGATGTTGCTCTACATAGCTATGCGATGGCATGTCGCTTTTTTGAAGCACGTTTTGTATAATTTGATAGAGCCAAAAATTCCCGCACTTGGGAACACCGCTTTGTAAAATCTTCATAGCATGGTCGTTAAATGTAATCTACCGACAATTTAAAAAAAATCCTTAATCTGGATGCTATTATGGACCAAGAAGCCCTACTTCAGGCAAGCTTTGTTCTGATTTTATCCAGCTGATATAGGTGTCGCTGGGTGTGGTAGTTGATAAAATGTATCCATTCCCAGCCCATCAGTATTCCCGATC
>DATGMS010000203.1:0-7901 GCA_035307285.1 Cyclobacteriaceae bacterium | reverse complement strand
TAGAAGATTTTACTCCAAAGCCACAAGGTTCAACCGCAGAAACCGCTACTGTTTCTCAACAATCTTAGAGATTCATAAATTTGTCTTACTCGCGTACTATCCGTATATTAAAAATTACGGAATTTCTAATCTACGATACTCTTAGATCCATTCTCTAAAGTTTCCGACTTGGGAAAATTGCTGACTGCCGCGAATCGGCTCTCGCCCACCACAAGGGAAAAAAGAACACTAAACAAACTGAGCTCTCTTTCAAAGAATCAGATCATCCCAAGTAAAATTTTGATTAGGTACTGTTCCTATTCAGCACACTAATAACTAATTTCTTCACGGTATCCATTTCTTCCGGTTTACTGGCCGCAACAAAAAGCGTCAGGCTGGCCAAGGCATCATTACTGATAATAGCCGCCCTGTCCCCATTATAAAGCATCTGGTTTTTCTCCAAAAACAGCAGGAAACAGGCTGCGGCAATCCGCTTGTTGCCATCCACAAAGCCATGGTTTTTGACGATAAGGTACAACAAGCTCGCTGCTTTCTCTTCAAGAGAAGGGTAGAAATCTTCCTCACCAAAGCCTTTGCCTATTTGCGAAATGGCACTTTGGAAACTCCCATCTTTTTCTTTGCCGAATACCCCAGACTCAAATTCCTGCTTCATGGCTTCAACCACTTCTTGGTATTCCTGGATATCTGGATATACAGCCTGCTGTTTACTTAGGCCTTTGGCATCCAGTTTCTCATGGTCGTAGTCGTCCAACAATTCCAGGCCTTTCGCAAACTGGTTTAACCATTCCAAATGTGAATCGCCCATTTTATACACCTTTGGTAGAAAAGTCAACTTTTTTTTTAAAAAAATCATACTATAGATAAAGCTACTATCCACCGGAAAATAGACCCATTCATCGTACCTAACCGTCAAAACAACAGGTGTTTAAAGAGCAATTTATATTAAAATACCTATAGCAAAATTGAATTCTAGATATTAGATCAGTTTATTTAAGGAAGAGTGGTTTGGGATTTCAATGGTGGAATATTAGGTTTTTTATTTACTTTGGGCGAAGGATCTTTTTACGTAATGCTTCCAAGCAACCGTTTAACCGGCAAATAACTATTTCTTGAGGAATAATATAAATAAAAACCCAAAACATACCATGAAAAAATCGATTTTGCCTGTTTTGTTCTCCTGCTTGTTGACCTCTCTAACCCACTATAGTGCAGCGCAACAGGCTAATGTCAATCTCGACTATAACCCCCAAAAGAACACAGAAGGACTCATTCCTTTCAGCGCTCCTCTTAATTCACCTGAAGTACATGATGACCACACTGTTACTTTCAGGTTAAGAGCGCCCAAAGCCCAAGAAGTAAAGTTGGCGGGAGTTGCGTTACTTACGGGCCTAGGCAGAGGGAATGAACAGGTGCCTTTTATAAAAGGGGACGATGGCATTTGGACCTTGACCGTCGGCCCAATTAAACCGGATATGTATGCGTATCATTTCAATGTGGATGGCATGCAGGTCACCGATCCCAGCAATACCTATGCTGCCTTTACAGCGATGCCTCCCTACAGCCAATTAATTGTGCACGGAGATGAGCCTGCTTACTACGATGCGAAGAATGTTCCTCACGGAAATGTAACGCGCCACGTTTATTACTCAGGCGTAACCCAGGGAGAGCGTGAAATGTATGTGTACACTCCTCCAGGCTATGATCCAGATAAGACCTATCCTGTCTTGTACCTGATCGGGGGAAGTGGGGAGCTACCTTCGAATTGGGTGTATGACGGAAGGGTAAACTTCATCATGGACAACCTTCTGGCAGAAGGCAAAGCGAAGCCTATGATCATCGCCATCCCAAACAATCAGGTAGTACATCGTAACCACCCTAAACATGCAGAGCTTACCTTTGATATTTTTGAAAAAGAACTCAGAAACCATGTAATTCCCCTTGTGGATCAGAGCTACAGTACTGTTAAAACCCCCAAGGCAAGGGCAATATCAGGATTGTCAATGGGTGGACGGCACAGCATGCTAGTTGGTTTTCGTTCACTTGATCTTTTTGCCAATTTTGGTATTCTCAGTGCAGGAGATACAGAGGCAGAAACATCGTTGAAGGATTTTTTGAATGATCCAGATGTACACGAGAAGGTCGAATATCTGTTCGTGGGAGAAGGAACAGAGGAAGCTAAAGGCTTTTTTGGGGCAAGGGTTAAATCTTTAGTGGATGCCTTGAAAAAACACCAGATAAAACATGAATATTATGCTGGCGGACACGGGGGCCATGATTGGTCAACTTGGAGGCATCTTCTGCATGAAAAGTTTCTTCCAAACTTATGGCGATAATCGGATTAAACCAATCGTCTTAATCGGGAAGATTGTGTGGTCATTAGGTTTTTAGAAAAAAAATACCTGTGCCATCTGCAAGATTGGGACAGGTGCATATAATGATTTCATCGCTTCGGCTACATGCTATTGAAACGGCAGATGGTCTAGGGCTCTTTTCCGCAAACTGCGAATCAAAAAATGAGAGTCGTCCGCTCGAAACCTTACGACTACCATCAAAAATTTTAAGTTTAACAAATATGGCGTACAGCAAAAATAACTTAGGTTAATTGCAACTTAGATTTTTATTGCGTTACTTTATTTCACTAAACCCAAAAATTATCAATACTATCGTAAAAGTAAAACAACTAGTTTCTCAAGCGAAAAACTGCTATAAGATAGCTACTGCTTTACTGCATGAGATTCTTGGTCACAAGCCTACCCATTTAACGGGCCGTAAGCCCGTTTCGAAGAGGGATACCAATGGCTTGTGTCAGGGAATTTTCCTTAATCAATGGCCCAAAATAGTAATGCTTACTCCCGAGTTATCCTTTTATGCGCACCTGCATACAATTTTAGAAATCAAACTCTTTCGAAAAGGTGAATCTGAGGCAAGACTTATGGTTGCCGTTCAGACGTTCGACACTTACCCAGCTACTGTAATTATTAAGACAGGAGAAAATCCCTGACGCATGAAGAATTTAAGCTACCATGGTGTATCATCCATGGGTATGAAGAAAATCCATTATCAAAACTTAAAACTTAACTACAAATGCCTATGAAAACAATCCACATAGAGACGCTTTAGCGATCCATTACTATCGGTCGAATTTTTCTGCTTGCAAGAGGGAAAGAGGCGATCCATCACCATTATTATTTGTTTGTGTACCAAAAAAAACCCAAGATATGTTATCCAAATTTTACAAAACAATGATTATGGTCTTCAATCGGGTTACCGTTTGTGCCCTATTCCTGACCCTGTCCTCGCCGCTCGTTTTTGCTGAACGCTATACGGCCGAGATCAAAACTACCGACGAAGTCTTCCTCAGTTTTGACAAAAATGAAGGCAGCAGCTCTAAAACAATTGAAGTCAAAATCCTGCAGGCGGATGTTACTGGTACAGTCACCAACCAAGAAGGCAAATCTCTTCCTGGCGTAGCTGTATCCATCCAAGGTACGACCACGGGTACTATAACCGATCTCGACGGCAAGTACAGCTTATCAGCTCCTGAAGGTGCTACGCTGGTATTCTCTTATATCGGGTACACCAGTCAGACCATCGAAATTGGCAACCGATCAGTCATTGACGTAGTCTTGGAGGAAAGTACCCAAGGCCTCGAGGAAGTGGTCGTCACAGCTCTCGGAATCCAGAGATCGGCCAGAAGCCTTGGATATGCGACCGCAAGTGTAAAGTCCGATGAACTTACTGTAAACCGGAGCCCAAACGTGATGAACTCGTTAGTTGGGAAAGTTGCCGGTGTTAATATCTCCCCTATGGGAACCGGCCCAGGAGGAAGCTCCAAGATCCGTATTCGAGGACAGTCTTCCATTTCAGGCCAAAACAACCCTCTTATAGTCGTTAACGGAGTACCCATAGACAACACCAATTTTGGAACCAATCCCGGAAACGGCGCCTCAGATGGCTCAATAGGCAACAGGGGCGGTGGAATGACATCAGATGGAGGCGACGGACTCGCTAGTATCAACCCTGATGATATTGCCGACATGACAATCCTGAAGGGCGCGGCTGCCTCGGCTCTTTACGGAAGCAGGGCTAAGGACGGTGTCATTATGATCACCACCAAGAGCGGTGCTGCTACAAGGGGAATCGGTGTGACATATAATTTAAATTACACCAACGAACAGCCTTTGGATTTCACCGATTATCAATATGAATATGGCCAAGGTGAAGGAGGAATAAGGCCCACCACACCGAACCCTACTTCCGGACAATGGTCGTTTGGCGAAAGATTCCAGCCGGGAATGACGCAAGTATTATTTGATGGCATCGAGGTCCCTTATGTGCCTCTGCGCGGAAGAATCGGCGAATTCTTTAGAAACGGCCAAAATATTACGAACACCATTTCCATTTCAACTGGCGGGGAAAAAGGGGGCTTGACTTTTTCTTTTTCTGACATGAATGCCAAAGGGATTGTTCCAAATAATTCCTTCAATAGAAAAACCATCTACCTAGGATTCAATTATAACCTGACCCCCAAATTGAATGTGAGTGGAAACATAAATTATTCGTTGGAGGAAAACAACAACCCGCCAAACGTGGGCGAGCAAGACAACTCTATACCGGTAGCACTGTACAATATGGCTAACTCCATGCCTTTGGATTTGCTGAGGGAGAATTATCTGAACGACGCCGGGAACGAAGCGGTATATTCAAGATTTACCAATAGAACCAACCCGTATTTTACGCTGTACGAACAGTTTCAAAACATCAAGCGAGACAGGATATTTGGAAACGTTTCGGTGAAGTATGACATTCTGCCATGGCTATATGTACAAGGACGAGTTGGTCAGGATTATTGGTCTCGTGACCAGGATTACAACAATTTTCCGCATGGACATGCAACTCGCCCACCGGCACCTGCCGGATTTGTGAACGGGATGTATACCCAAGAGTCCAGAAGGTTCAGAGAGATAAATGCCGACTTCTTACTTGCCGCCCGGCATAGTTTTGGCGATTTTGAAGTCAGCGCCAACGTAGGTGGAAACCATATGTACAGATCATCTGACCGAAACAGCGTTCAAGTAACTGATTTCATTATCAGAGATATCTATACTGTTCAAAACGGTCGTGTAAAAGATCCGCTTTACGGGTTCTCTGAGAGATCTGTAAACTCCTTGTTCGGCTTTGCGGAATTCTCTTACAGAAACACGTTCTTTCTGAATGGTACATTGCGGAATGACTGGTTTTCCACCTTATCTCCGGAGAACAGAAGTATCATGTATCCGTCCCTGTCTCTAAGCTATGTTTTCACTGAAAACCTGGCACCGAACAAGTTTTTGAATTTCGGCAAACTGCGTCTTGCTTACGCCGAAGTGGGAAGTGATTCTGATGTTCAGCCTTATTCCAACGTATTATTTTACGGGGTTAATGCCAACCTTTTCGGTGGTCAGCCTGTGGGTTTCCCTATAGGCTCAACATTGCCCAACCCAAACCTTCGTCCGATGCGTGTTTCGGAGGTAGAAGGAGGACTTGAGTTGGCGTTTTTTGAGGGCAAAGTAAACTTAGACATCGCTGCGTATCAAAAAACAACCACCGATCAGATTGTGAGCGCCCAGATATCCGATGCCTCAGGATTTCAGACAACCTCAATTAATAGTGGCGAAAGTAGAAACCGTGGGGTTGAAGGTATCTTGAGGATAATTCCTGTTGAAACAGAGAATTTCTTATGGGAAACCACGCTGAATGGTGCCTACAACAAAACGAAGGTTTTGAGCCTGCTTACCGACGTTCCCGGTGAGCGGATCACGGTGGGTACCCACGTTTTCAATGGTGAACTTCGACAAATTGTAGGCGAAGAAATGGGTCAGGTTGCCGGCTTTGGTTATAGAAGAGATGATGCTGGCAATATTATATATGGCGGCAATGGCTTGCCTCTTCGAACTGCGGAGATGGTCAACTTTGGCAGTGCACTTCCAAAATGGGTTGGGGGAATCAACAATTCATTCAGCTACAAAGGGGTTTCCTTCTCCTTCCTTATCGACTTCCGACTTGGAGGCAAAATGCTGTCGGGAACCAATTTCAATGCGGTTAGACACGGCTTGCACAAAATGACTTTGGAAGGACGAGAAGGCGGTGTAGTGGGACAAGGAGTCAAGGAGAATGGTGAACCCAACGATGTAGTAGCACCCGTTCAAACTTATTGGGAGGTTGTTAGGTCTCAAGGTTTAGTGGAACCGGTCATCTATAATTCCGGCTTCTGGAAACTTCGTCAAGTCACTTTGGGATATGATCTTTCCCGAGTTATACCGCAGAATAAGTACGTCCAATCCGTGCAGTTGAGCTTGGTGGCAAACAACGTATTTATGCTTAAAAAGTGGGTTGATAACATAGACCCTGACTCCTTTGGCTATACTTCTGACAACGTTGTCGGAATGGAGTCAACAGGATTACCCACAACACGCGGTCTGGGATTCAATCTTAATGTCAAATTTTAAACGACACAATCATGAGAAAGCTACTATTATACATGGGGATTGTTGGTGTCTTTTTGACCGCGCCATCCTGTGATCAAAACTTCGACGAATGGAATACGAATAAGGTTGATGCGACTGATATTAATCCGGCGTTTCAGCTAAACCAAGCTATAGTAAATTCATCTGCATCTTCCTACGGCACGATGGTTTACGAGCTGGGCATAGTGCAACAACTCATTTCGCCCAATTCCGGGTTGTTGACAGGAGCGAACTACAACCAGGACAATAGGACATCCACCCAGAACAATTGGCAGATGTACTACAGGCAGGTGGTTAAAAACACCAAGGACATCATCCGGAGAATACAGAATGATCCAAGCAGACATGACCTTCTTCAGATGACTCGGATTATTCAGGCCAATGCCTTTATGCTATTGACCGATACCTATGGATCAGTGCCTTACACGCAAGCTGGCTTGGGTTTCTCTTCTGAACAGATATTCTTTCCGGCCTACGATTCCCAAGAATTTATCTATGGAGAGATAATCAGAGAATTGACAGAGGCTTCGAACGCTTTGGGAGCTCCGGGAAGCGCGGTTGAGACTGCTGAGATCCTGTACGGCGGCGATGTTCAGCAATGGAAAAGGTTCGCTAATTCACTTTTGCTTCGGGCAGGTATGAGATTGAGCAGGGTGGACCCCGCCAGAGCCAGTCAAATTGTACAAACGGCCTTTGCCGGGGATCTGATCGAGGAAAATGCAGACAATGCTATGATTAGGCATGACAACAACTTCCAGAATCCGGTAGGAAACACCTTAAATGCAACAGAGGCGGCCAATGTTTTTATGACTGAACCTTTTGTCAACTATCTGAAGTCACACAATGATCCTAGACTTGAGGCCATTGCGGTTAGATACATAGGCGCCACCTCTGGCTCCGAACAATCCGTAGATCGGCAAACCTATGACCCAGAATTACAAATAGGTATGCCAATGGGCTTGGATAATGCTCTTGCTGTTCAACGTGCCGCAAGTTTAGGCTTAACCAGTTTCTATGAATTCAGTCAAATTGATAGAAGAAGAATCACCAAAGTAAATGCCCCTAATTTTATTGTCACCGCTTCGCAAACCAATCTATTGCTGGCAGAAGCTGTTGTTCGGGGATGGATCAGTGGAGATGCAGAAAGCTATTACACCAAGGCAGTTCGTCAACATATGGAGCAGCTTGCTCTCCACGATGAAGCTTCTACTATTCCTGAAGCTGACATTACTGCGTATTTGGCTGAAAATCCATTTCAAGAGGGAATGGCGTTGGAGCAGATCAACACGCAGTACTGGGTTTCATCATTATTAAACGGTCCCGAATCATTTGCAAATCTCAGGAGAAGCGGTTTCCCTAATTTGGCTCCTAATCCTTATCCAGGAAGAGAAGTAG
>DATGMS010000202.1:0-5583 GCA_035307285.1 Cyclobacteriaceae bacterium | reverse complement strand
TGAAGATAAAAACAATGGGAGACCTTATTGCCAGTGGCTATCAACCCAAACCCATCAAAGAGGAACTTCGCCAAAACCTGATCAAAAAACTCCAGCGGAAAGAAGAGATTTTTGAAGGTATCTGGGGTTATGAGGATACGGTCATTCCGGACATTGAGAGAGCCATCCTTTCCCGCCACAATATCAACCTATTGGGACTAAGGGGTCAGGCCAAAACTAGGATTGCCCGCATGATGACTTTGCTGCTCGACGAGTATGTACCTGTGATTAAAGGGTCCGAGCTGAACGACGATCCGCTGCAGCCGATATCGAGTTCTTCCTTTGATCTAATTATGGAAGAAGGGGAGAATACCCCGATCACCTGGTGGCACAGAAGCGAACGCTATACCGAAAAGCTGGCGACCCCGGATGTGTCGGTGGCGGATTTGATCGGGGATGTGGATCCGATCAAGGCGGCGACCTTGAAGCTCTCCTATAATGATGAGCGGGTCATTCACTATGGACTGGTGCCGCGCTCCCACCGTTCGATCTTTGTGATCAATGAATTGCCCGACCTACAGGCCAGAATACAGGTAGCGTTGTTCAATATCCTGCAGGAAGGCGATATCCAGATTCGGGGATTTAAATTGCGGCTGCCTTTGGACATCCAGTTTGTCTTTACCGCCAATCCCGAGGATTATACCAATCGGGGAAGCATTGTGACGCCGCTCAAGGATAGGATAGGGTCGCAGATCATTACGCATTATCCCAAAGACATTGAAATCGGAAAGAGAATCACGGCCCAGGAGGTAAAACTATACGGAAGACCGATGAAGCGGATTCATGTTCCGGAATTGATGAGAGACCTGATCCAACAAATTGCTGTGGAGGCTAGGGGAAGTGAGTATATAGATGAAAAAAGCGGGGTTTCTGCGCGACTTACCATCTCTGCCTATGAAAATATGGTTTCTGCGGCGGAGAGAAGACTTTATATAAATGGGGAAGACCAAACCATCGTACGAATCGCCGATCTGATCGGGGTGATCCCCGCAATCACGGGAAAGGTGGAGCTGGTCTATGAAGGGGAGCAAGAAGGAGCCGGATTGGTCGCCTATGCGCTTATAGGAAAAGCGATCAGGTCATTGTTTACGGAATACTTCCCCTCTCCGGAACAAAAGAAAAAGGACAAGGACGCAAACCCCTATCTCCTTCCGCTATCTTGGTTTGGTGAAGGAAATAAACTGGATATTTTGGCCTCCCATACAGACAAGGAGTACAAGAACGCGCTGCACAAGGTGCCGGGATTGGAAGCTGTCGTGACCGAAGAGGTCTTCGATCTGGCTGAAAAGGAGAAGGAGTTTTTTATGGAATTTGCCCTGCATGGTTTAGCGGAGTTCAGCCAATTGAGCAAAAAACCGCTAGATACCGGCATTCAGTTTAAGGATCTCTTCAGCAGCATGTTTGACATGGGTGATCCGGGAGACTTTGACGAGGAAGACGAAGACCTGTAGCGGTTGCTACGGGTTTTTTGTTGGATTGGAATCAGAAATCTCGGGAAGGATTATTTCCATCTCAATATACTTTTAATTAACTTCGCCTTCTTTTATTAATGGTTTTATATGAGTCAACTGGTCATCAACAGCTTTGAAGAGTTCCAACAGTACGTTGGAAAGGAATTGGGATATTCTGAATACCACACCATTACACAGGATCAGATCAATATTTTTGCCGAGGCTACTTTAGACCACCAATGGATCCATACCAACCCTGAGCGGGCAAAAGCAGAGGGGAATTTCGGAAATACCATCGCCCATGGTTATTTGACGCTTTCCCTTGTCCCCTACCTATGGGAACAGATCGTAAAGGTCAACAACCTCAAGATGATGGTCAATTACAGTATTGAGTACCTGAAATTTGCACAAGCCGTGTTGGTCAATGATGAGGTTAGGCTTCACGCCAAGCTGGAGAACATCACCAACCTCAGGGGGACGATTAAAACAGAGATGAAAGTCACCTTGGAGATCAAAGGCCAGAAAAAGCCCGCCTTTGTGGCTGGTTTGGTGTTTTTGTATCATTTTTCGGAGTAAACCCGCTCGTCATATTGTGCTAAAGCGATAGGACAACTTAACTTCTTATCCGTCTGCTACAGGATCAAGCTATCCGCACCTTTATCCATAAAAAAAACAGTACCCACCGGGTACTGTCTTTTCATTGTTAAAAAACCAAAATAATCAAAGTCTATCTCTTTCTTCGGTGCTTCCGCTGCGTTCGGAAACTTTGAAGTTTTCTCCTTGGGAAAATTTCCATCTTAAAGTCACCCTAATTCCCTGGTTGTTGTTGTATTGACGGATATCCGTATTGATCTTGTCAAAGCTGATATTGCCGCGGAATTTCTGGGTCCTGAAAAGATCCGTTCCGTTGACGGTTAGTGTTAGTTTATCATCCTTGAAGGACTTGGTGACCCCTGCATCCATCCAGGCGAGGCTTTCTATTTTTATTTGGCCGTCCACAAAAGGGCTTAGATACATGCCTACCATTTCGATTTTGAATCCTTTTGGAAGCGTCAAGTTATGTTGGCTTCTTAGCATGTAAGAGAATTGTGACACATCCAACATTTCTGTTCCAATAAGGGATTGGTATTTGTTGTTATATAAATGGATCATGTTGCTGGAATTCCACCACTTGGCGATATCCACTGGAAGCATCATCCTCAGGCTAAAGTTCTCCTCTTTGTCATAGTTTTCCATCCTGATGGTTGATTTTCGGGTTTCTTCATCTTGGATCATCACTTGTCCGAAGGCATCAGTCGTCCTAGAGTAACCTAGGGTGAATTGATAGGTTCCTTTGATCACATGGCTCATTTCAAAATTGTTGGCATATTGCGGCTTCAGGTCCGGATTTCCTTCTTCTGTAGTCAGCGGATCAATGTAGAAGACAAAGGGATTCAGCAATCGGTAATAGGGTCTGGTGATCCTTCTGTTTGCATTGTAGTTGATGGAATATTTATCACTTACTTTATGTGACAGGTAAAAGCTTGGGAACAAGTCGAGGTATTCTTGGGTATTCACCTGATTGGAAGTCACCGAGTTGCCTTTGATGTCGGCGTATTCCGCCCTCAAGCCCAATTGAAAATCAAGCTTTTTGCTGATGGGTGACTTATAAGAGGCGTAGGCGGCCAGAACATTTTCATTGTAGATAAAGTGGTTGCTGTTGGGATCTGGCCGATATGGCTCCTCTTCTTCACTTCTTTGAAGATCCAGTATATTGTCCGACTTCACCCAACTTCCCTTAACTCCTGTCTCCAATGTCTTCCCCTTACCGAAAGGCTTGGTAAAATCGGCCTTTGCCGTAAGGATGCTATAATCCATCTCATTCTCGGTCAGGATGCGATCCCTACTGAGATCAGCTATGTCGTCATTGATCCAGTATTGGTTGCTCAACAAGCCAAGGCTGGTTGCTTCCATGATGGTGTAATCCACGTCCGCGGAAATCTTGGTGCCCAAGGTATCCAAATTACCCACATAATGTAAATTGGTAAATAACCTTCCGTTTCCGGATTCACTGTCGTTGATCGCCTCAAGAAAATTGATGTCTGTGCTGCCTGGATTGGAGATGTTGGTTAGGGAATTTCCATCCTCCGTACCATTCTGATCGGATGCCTGTAGATTGATACCTACGCTGTGCTTGTCGTTGATTTGATAATCCGCAACACCGGAGAAGAAGATATTTTTACGAATAAGCTTCAGTCTGGCGGATTGATCAAACTCAGACAGTCCGTTTTCCAATTGGAATCTTCTGAATATATCCAGGTCATTGAACCTTGACCATTCGTTGTAATTCAAGCTGGCATTAGTGGTCCACTTTCCTCGTTTGATGTTTACGGTAGCTCCGCCAAAGGGTGCCCACAAGCCGTTGTATTGATTACCCGCTTGTATATTACCGTTGGTACCGTTATAGGTGTTTTTCTTGAGTTTGATATTAAGCACCCCTGCGGCGCCCTCAGCGTCAAATTTAGCTGGAGGATTGCTGATGACTTCTATGCTTTTTATGTTGTCCGCAGGCATCGCTCTGAGGAAATTGGCCAGATCCTCGGCGCTCATATACGTTTGGCGGTCGTCGAGCAGTACAATGACACCGGATCGGCCGTTCAGGTTGATATTGCCGTCTGCATCCACATACACGCCGGGGGATCTTCCTATTACATCCAACGCCGTATTACCTTCAGCTAAGACTGTTCCTTCAATGTTCACAATTGTTCTGTCCGCCTCTATGATAACATCGGGCCTGGACGATTGAACGGTCACTTCGTCCAAAGATGAGAGTTCCTCTTTAATTTCCAGGCTGCCAAAATTCTTTTGGAAACCGGGTTTCAAATCAATTTCTTCTGATTCTAAGGTGAGGAAGCCTATGCTTGAAATGGAAAGCTTTGCCTTTCCAGAAGCTGAGGTGGAGATCGTGAACTTACCGTTTTCATCAGAAACGGCACCGGTGATTAAATCGCCATTGTCGGCCTTGATCAACGCAATGTTGGCATAAGGCAATCCATTGCCATTTGCTTCCTTGACTTGTCCCAATAAAGTACTTTGATCTTGGGCTACTACTACATGGCTCATGCCCATTAAAAAAAGAACCAGTGTAATGCAGAGTTGATGATGAAGTTTCATGTCAGATGTTTTTCAATTTATCATCCGATATGAAAAAGAAATGCCAAGCTAGGGAATAGTGTCCAAACAGCTTGTTTTGAAGGCTTTATGGGAATGCAGACTTATTAACCTGTATCATTATCGTTCACTTTTAATGTTCGGTGGCAGTACAATTCATAAAAAAACCTCCGACTGATGCCGAAGGTTTCTTTTACAAGTCTGCCTAAAATGACTTTTTATTTTGCAGCAGTATATCTCTTGCTCACTTCTTCCCAATTAACTACGTTCCAGAACGCACTGATATAATCTGGGCGTCTGTTTTGGTAATTAAGGTAATAGGCATGTTCCCACACGTCAAGACCCAGGATAGGGGTTCCCTTAACATCTGCAACATCCATTACGGGATTGTCTTGATTGGGAGTGGAGGATACTTGGAGTTGTCCTGAACCATCCACCGTCAACCATGCCCAGCCTGAGCCAAATCTGGTAGCTGCAGCATTATTAAATTCTTCTTTTAAGGCCGCAAAAGAGCCAAACTTGCTATTGATGGCTTCTGCTAATTCTCCAGACGGTTCGCCGCCGCCGTTCGGGCCGATGACGGTCCAAAATAAAGAGTGGTTGTAGTGCCCACCGCCGTTATTACGCACTGCTGCGGGAGCGGAGGAAATATTTTTCATCAGTTCATCCAAACTTTTCCCTGCCAGATCAGAGCCTTCTACCGCTTTGTTCAAGTTGGTAACATAAGCATTGTGGTGTTTTCCGTGATGGATTTCCATCGTCTTTGCATCGATATGAGGTTCCAATGCACTAAAATCGTAGGGTAATTGTGGTAGTTCAAAAGCCATTGTTTATTGATATTTTAAAGTGAAACATAAAATTTAACGATCGTAAACGTATCTAAACAAACCGCAACTCACGCCAAATGGTTCTCCCAAATGGATATTGTTTGGATTATCTGAGC
>DATGMS010000201.1:0-10941 GCA_035307285.1 Cyclobacteriaceae bacterium | reverse complement strand
GGAGATAAAAAACCTGACATTTTTGCCGAATTCCTCCATCTTGGAGTCAAACAAGGGTACCTCTGAGGTGGGGAGGGGTACCTCTAACATGCGCGTGTCAGTCTTTGACATGGAAGCTTGCATGTTAGAGGTGGGTCAATGAATGATTTTGCTTCGCTGTATTGTCTTTTTGATGCAAACGTCGATCTTCAAGCTCCTTGCTTGAAGCTTTTGGATGCGGCAATGGATATTTAAGTTACCGTAATGAATGTCTGAGACTGGAAACTAGCTCTAAAAGATCCAAGCTTCCATCCCTGAGGCCCAAAACCTCTACCACCAAGTCTATTCACACATCGTCATTTCTACCTGATGGTCGCCATACACGAAATTCTGGAGTGTCGGGCTGACATAATGGATACCCAGTCCCGATCCCCTAAGTATAAAAAGCACTCCAATGAACATGGCAAAGTATGGCATTACCCTCAGGAATTTCTGACGGCTACTTATGCTAAAGAGCTTACCCGAAAGCATCAGCGCCAGCATTAGGGGGAGGGTTCCCAAGCCAAAAACAAACATATATCCCATTCCTGCCAATGGATCCTGGAGTGCCAAAGAAGCTAAAAGTGCGATGTACACCATTCCGCAGGGAAGAAAACCATTGATAAGTCCCCCGGCAAAAAATGCCGTACGGCCACCCATTTTCAGATATTTACCCAACTTACTTTTTACCGTCGCGGCAAGCCCTAAAAAACCGTTCCCTGAAACCCATCTTTCACTCTTCTTGTAAAAAAAAGCCATCAGGATGATGACGGCGCCCATGAGGATGGAAAGCCATTGCTGCCCGCCGGCCAGCTCCAAGCTGAAACCGAGGGCACCAACGGCTAAGCCTAAAATGCTGTAGGTAATAGTTCGGCCCAGATTGTACAGGATTTTATTGGTTAAAAACTTCTGATTGTCTTGGGCTGAGATGGCCAAGGCGATAGGTCCACACATGCCAAGGCAATGGAAGGATCCCAGAAACCCGAGTAAAAACGCCGTCCAAATCATCTTTAAATGGTAATTTTTTCCTCTAGATAATATTCTTTATCCCCTTCCTTCCAAGTAAGCATCATTTTCCAATAACCTTGTTGAAGATGTCCAAGATCAAACGAAAGCGAATTGCCAGGCCGCATTTCCACTTGAAATTTCTGATCCAGTCTCGCATCAGAAGGTCTGAACAGATGTAGCGTTCCCATTGCGCCGACTGGAAGATTTAAATCTACAGTCCTGTCTTGGGCATGGTAGGAAAAAATCTCACGACCCAAACCTTCCGCGTTCGCCATCTTGTCAATCTGCTGCTGGTATTTGATTTCCTCTTCGTAATAATTTTGCGTGACCAAATGGATGTTGTCCTGTCTCATGCAAATCACCACCAATGACACCATAAATAATACAAAGCTCACAAATAAAATCGTCAGTCCGTGTCCCCAATTCATATCTTTTTGTTTAAATTTTGTGGTTACTGGTTGGTTTTTGAGTCTTCAATCTTTATTCTCTATTCTTTGCTCTTTGCTCTTTGTGCTTCATCCCTACGTCTCAATACTAAATACTAAGTACTCTCTACTTTACGGGTCCGACAAAGCTCGTTTTAATCTCATCAATGACCTCCCCATTTTGTAGAAGAAATAATTTGATCTCTTCTTGGTTGGTTTTAATATCCTCCTGGTCTCTGACAATAAAAAACCTCCCTTCAAATTTCGCCTGTCCCTCAAGCAACCAGTTGTCGTGTCCCACCACTTCGATCTTATAAGCTTCGCTTTCAGGCCGAAGCTCTACTTTTTGGTTTTCGAATGTTTTATTGATAAAACTGACTTCATACAGGTTGCTGACCTGCCCACCTTCTCGCTCCTGATAGGTCATGCCTCTGAACCGCGTGACGGTGGCCGCCAAGTCTGAGCGTGTTACTAGAAGGCTGACAAATATGCCGAACAAGATCAGAAGAACGAAAGAGTAACCCTTCACTCTTGGGGTGATCAACCGTTGGGTTCCTTCTCTGACTCCCTTTTCAGAGTCCAGGCGGATCAATCCAGTTGGGCGATTAACCTTAATCATCACATCATCACAGGCATCCATACAGGCGGTGCAGTTGACACATTCCATCTGAATGCCGTTCCTGATATCAATGCCTGTCGGACATACCTGAACACATAAAGTACAATCTATACAATCACCTTTGGGAGGCTCTTCCAGCGTTGCCACTGGGTTCTTTTTGATCCTTCCCCTAGGCTCTCCCCTTACATAATCGTAGATGACGTTCATGCTGTTGTTGTCCAACAGTACTCCCTGAAGCCTACCATAAGGACATACCACGATACAGGCCTGCTCTCTAAACCAACTGAATACAAAAAGGAAAATGCCTGAAAACGCCATCAATCCCAAGAAACCAGCCATATTTTCCGTAGGGGAGTGGGTGATGATTTCCAGTGTATTTTCTATCCCTATGATATAAGCCATTACGGTGTGACCAATCAGCAGAGAGATAAAAATAAATATGCCCATTTTACCTGTTTTCTTTAGGATCTTCTCCCTGTTCCAAGGCATGGCATTTAATTTCCTTTGCTGGTTTGCATCCCCTTCAATCCAGTATTCGACCTTACGGAACACCATCTCCATGAACAGTGTCTGGGGACAGAACCATCCGCAAAAGACCCTCCCAAACACCACAGTGAACAAAATGATAAATACCACGAAGATCAATAACATGAAAATCAGCAAGTAAGTATCCTGAGGCCAAAAAACGGCCCCGAAGATGACAAACTTCCGTTCGAAAAAATTTAGTAAAAGAAACGGTTGACCATCTATTTTTAAGAACGGTCCGGCGAATAGAACCGCCAATAACACGTAGGACAAATAGCTCCGCCAATTGTAATACTTCCCTTTTACTTTACGGGGATATATCCATTTCCGCTTTCCATCTTCCTGCACCGTACCTATCGAATCCCTAAACCCTTCATTTTGGTACAGTATTTCTATATCCTTATTCATACCTCTCCCAACCTACTTGTTAAAATCAATTTCCAAAATTTCCATTACCAAATGGCAATGAAAAATCAGGTATGTTTTATTCCTGGTGAAGAAAAACATTTGAGCCTTCTTCACCAGGAACGTCTTGCTATTGCACCTCTTCTACAGCTTCCAATTCCAACTCATCCTCTGTTAGAACATCCGTTGGCTGCTCGATCGCCGGCTCATATTTTTCACCTTGTGGCTCTTTTGGATTAAGAGGGGTGATGCCGGTTAAGGTAAGTATATAACTGGACACTTGTTGTATTTGTACAGGACTCAATTGATCCTGCCAAGGGATCATCCCTTTGTCCGGCACCCCATATTTTACGACTGCAAATACATCCCCAATAGCACCTCCATGGATCCAATATTCATCGGTAAGGTTGGGTCCTACACCCCCGCCTCCATCACTGGCATGACATGCGACACAATTGGTGTTGTATATGGCCTCCCCTGCGTTTATTGACTCCGTTGTTTTATCAAAAACCACATTGAACTCATCAATGGTGGATACCGCAGTCAACTTTCTCTCTTCCTCTACTGCTTGTGCCAGTACCAGCTCAGCCTGATATTCCTCTTCCTGAGTTGGACCCCATCCCAAGACCGAAAAGTTGATAAAGTACAATATCCCAAAGCCTATAGAGAGGACGAACACATACTGCAGCCATGGAGGCATGAAATTGTCCAGTTCGACTATGCCGTCATAGCTATGGTCTTCCAATACCTTGCCCTTCGGACTGGAAGCTGTTTCGACTTCCCCGGTGACATGTCTTCTTTTAAACTGTTCCCACAAAGAAACCCTAGGAACGCTAATGCCTTTTTTGAGACTATCAGCCTCTAGTACTGACGTTAAAAACGACATCAGATAGATCAACAACAACAGCAGCAAAAAGACAAGCCCCAGTACCACCATTAAAATAACCAGCATGGCCAGTTGCCCGCTGTCCAAATTGCTAAGAGATCCAAAAAAACTGGTTTCCTCCCCTTGGGCAAAAACAGGCATAAATGCCGCTGATCCCAATAAAGTCAATAATATCCTGCTATTTCTTTTCATGTTCTTCGGCTGTATCTTCATCATTAAATGGCAAGCCCTCCATATGCTCAATGTACTTTCTATCCACCGTGATAACCCAGATAAACATCCCTATGAAGAAGAGCATGAATACAATGAGGGAGATCAAAGGCATGGTTTCTATATCTTCGATTGATCTTAAAACTTCCTTGTACATATATTATTGGTTTTCGACTGTTTGTACTTTTTTAATATCCGTCCCCAATCGCTGCAGATAGGCAATTAAAGCCACTATTTCAGCATTTGGCATTACATCAATTTGTGATTCCTTTAGTGAAGCTACAATTTGGGCAGCCTGCTTATCAAGATCTTCATTCGCAATTTGATCATATCCTTCAGGATAAGGCACCCCAAGCTTCTGTAGGGTCCGGATTTTTGCAGGAACATCTTCGTGATCCATTAAATTGGTGGTCATCCATGGATAGGGCGGCATTAACGAGCCGGGCGACATACTTCTAGGGTCATACATGTGGTGATAGTGCCAGCTGTCCGGATACTTTCCTCCTACCCGGTGAAGATCGGGCCCTGTTCTTTTTGAACCCCAAAGAAATGGCCTGTCATAGATATATTCCCCCGCTTTAGAGTACTCTCCATACCGTTCGGTCTCACTCCTGAACGGCCGGATCATCTGCGAATGGCAGCCTACACACCCATTGGCGATATAAAGATCCCGTCCCTGAAGCTCTAAAGGCGTATAGGGCTGGACACTGCTAATGGTGGGTACATTTGATTTGATCATAATGGTAGGGACTATTTCAACCAACCCACCAATCACAATTGCGGCAGTTGCCATAAGGGTAAAGAAGACAGGCTTCCTTTCCCACACCCGGTGCCAAAACTCATCCTTCTGAGGCACGTGCTTGGCCAATGCTGGTGCTTCATCGTGTTCTTCGGCAACAAATCTGCCCTGTTTGGCAGTTTTTACAAGATTGTATACCAATATAAACACACCGCTTAAGTACATGGCTCCACCTAATGCCCTGAGCATATACATGGGTACGATTTCTATTACCGTTTCCAAGAAATTGGGATAAGCCAGCCGTCCCATCTCATTGAATTCCTGCCACATCAAACTTTGTGTCAAGGCAGAAACATACATGGGGAGGGCATAAAATATAATTCCCAATGTGCCTAGCCAAAAATGGGTATTGGCTAATTTGGTTGAATATAAGGTCGTCTTCCACATCCTTGGCCACAACCAATACAGCATTCCAAAGGTGAGGAACCCATTCCAACCTAAGGCGCCAATATGGACGTGAGCCACGATCCAATCAGTATAGTGGGCGATAGCATTAACATTTTTAAGCGATAATAAGGGGCCTTCAAATGTAGCCATACCGTAAGCCGTCACCGCCACCAACATAAACTTAAGAATTGGATCCACCCGCACTTTATCCCATGCTCCCCTTAAAGTAAGGAGACCATTGATCATCCCTGCCCAGGAAGGGGCAAGCAGCATCACTGAAAAAGCAGTCCCAAGTACCTGTGCCCATTCAGGCAATGCAGTGTAAAGCAAATGGTGGGGACCCGCCCATATATATATAAAGATCAGTGCCCAAAAGTGTATAATAGAAAGCTTATAAGAATAAACCGGACGATTGGCTGCTTTTGGGAGGAAATAATACATCAAGCCCAAATATGGCGTCGTTAGAAAAAACGCCACAGCATTGTGACCATACCACCATTGTACCAAGGCGTCCTGCACCCCTGCATAGGCAGAGTAGCTCTTCATAAATGAAACCGGTAAAGCCAACGAATTAAAGATGTGCAACACCGCTACTGTCACGAAGGACGCCAGATAAAACCAAATGGCCACGTACATGTGCCTTTCCCTCCTGGTCAACAGTGTACCGATCATATTGGCACCGAATGCCACCCAAACCAAAGTAAGGAGAATATCTATAGGCCATTCCAGCTCTGCATATTCCTTGGATGAGGTAAATCCCAGCAGTAAAGTAACGACCGCCAAAACAATAACCAGTTGCCAGCCCCAGAAGTGAAACCAGCTAATCCACTTCTTCCACATCGGTGCCTTCAATAACCGAGGCATAGAATAATATACCCCCGCAAAGATAGCGTTCCCGACAAAGGCGAAAATAACCGCATTCGTGTGCAAGGGCCTAATCCTACCGAAAGTGGTGTAGGGAGTACCAAGGTTTGCTTCTGGCAAAAAAAGCTGCACCGCAGCCAAAAGCCCCACAATCATCCCTATAATCCCCCAAATAATGGCGGCGGCTCCAAAGTATTTTACGATCTTGTTATCGTAACTGAACTTCTCCAGTGTTGCTCCAGATGTTAATTCTGACATTTTGACTTTGATTTTTTAGAAGTTGTACTATTCGTTCTTGATTTGGTTTTTTGGTCAAATAAAATCCTGACGGAGGGGGTATAATTATCATCATATTGTCCGCTTTTCATTGCCCTAAAAAAAAGGTATAAAAAGCCGCCTGCTAAGACTAAACTGATCCCTATCAGGAGAAAGATTATTTCCATAATAATTTGTTGTGGTCCGTCAATCCCTGTTTGTAGGCGAGGTAATTGGTGGACACGGTAGTAAAT
This sequence comes from Cyclobacteriaceae bacterium, assembly GCA_035307285.1. Lineage (GTDB taxonomy): Bacteria > Bacteroidota > Bacteroidia > Cytophagales > Cyclobacteriaceae > DATGMS01. The sequence continues at coordinate 4,286 of DATGMS010000201.1, read as the reverse complement.
AGAATGACTGAGACACTGCTCAAAGGCATCAATACCGCGCAAAAAACCGGGCTCAGCAATCCCTGTACGGCAAAGCTTATCCCGATAATATTATAGGCAAAGCTCAGCCCAAAGCTGGCCTTAATGATCCTTCGGCTTGTTTTGGAAAACGCTAAGAATTGCGGAAGCTTTACAAACACCTCAGCGTCCATAATCGCATCACTGGCAGGCGAGAAATGGGAAACTTTATCCGTCACAGCAATCCCCACTGCGCTTTCCTTCAATGCCCCGGCATCATTAAGCCCATCCCCCAACATCAGCGTTTTAGCCCCCAGTTGATTTAATTTCTTCACATACTCTAACTTATCAGAAGGGCCTTGTTGAAACATCATCTCAACCTGGTCTCCCAATACTTTTTGAAGGTTCACCCGCTCATGACCATGGTCCCCAGATAACAAATGAATCGATTTGCTCGCCCTCAATTCAGCGACCATGTCTCCAACCCCTTCTCTGATACCGCTTCGAATAAAGAAATATCCCAGCATTTGCCCCTCTACCGTCAGGTAAACCTGATTGCCACCTTCGATACTTGAAGCGTTGCTTGCTCCGGTAAAAACGGCAGAGCCCAAACGAAATTCCTGGTTTTTATAATTTGCTTTTAGGCCCTTTCCGGAAATTTCCTCCACACGATCCACGGCGGCCATTTTTCCCACTTGTAAGTAGCTGTTGATCCTGTTGCTGAGAGGATGGATGGATTGATTGACCATCGCTTTCACTAGTTGTTGGGTTTCATCTGACAAAGCATCGCCGACAAACTCAACAGAAGCGTTGGCAGGAGCAGTCAACGTCCCTGTTTTATCAAAAACAACCGTGTCAATTTGCGCCATCCTTTCTATCACCCCAGCATTTTTCAGGTACAATTTAGCCTTACCAAAAACCCTGAGGGTATTGCCCAAGGTAAAAGGGGTGGACATAGCGAGCGCACAGGGACAGGCGATGATCAACACCGAGGTAAAGGCTTTTAACCCTCTTGGGAGATCGGTGAAGCTCCAAAATGCTAAGGAGGCGAATGCAATAAACAGCACGATTAAAGTAAATTTCCCACTGATGGAATTAGCCATACTTTCCAAGGAATGTGCTTTTTCTTTGCCGAAAGATTCATGGTTCCAAAGACCCGTCAAATACCCTTGAGACGGAAGTTTCTGGACAGCCAAAGTAATTGAAGCTCCTTTCTGCCTGCCTCCTGCATAGATAAGTTCCCCACTCTTTTTAGCTACCGGAACCTCCTCACCCGTGACAAAGCTATAGTCGATATGAGCCTGCCCTTCTATCAGAAGGCTATCCGAAGGAATCAATTCGTTATTTCTTATCCTGATCAAATCACCTATATTCAGCCTGGCCAAAGGAATGACTTCTTCTTCATTTCGAACCATCCTGGTGACCGCCATGGGAAAATAAGACTTATAATCTCTATCAAAAGAAAGCGTCTCGTAGGTTTTTTGTTGATAGATTTTTCCGATCAACAGAAAGAACAGCAGGCCGCCTAGTGTGTCCATGTAACCGGCTTCCCCCAGAAAAAATATGGTATAAAGAGAATAAAAGAATAGCGCAAAAATCCCCAGCACAATCGGCACGTCCATATTGATGCTTTTATTCTTCAGCGCAAGCCAGGCAGACTGATAATAATCCGATGCGGAATAAAAGAATACCGGCAAGGCCAAGAAGACATTGAGGTAGTTGAACAGGCCCATAAAGTCTTCCCCTATCAGCGCTGCTTCAGAAAAATACTCGGGAAGGCTAAAGAACATCATGTTTCCAAAGCAGAACCCAGCTACTGCCAAACGATAAATTAGTCTCTTGTTCGATCTGGCTTGCTTTACCGACTCCAAATCGGATAAATTTATGTTAGGTTCGTACCCTATTTTCGACAATAGTCTGACAATCTCTTTTAATGATACTGCTTCCTGCAGGTATTTTATCTGAACTTTCTTCTTTATAAAATCTACCCTCCCGGATATGACCCCACTGTTCAGACGATGGAGATTTTCGAGTAGCCAGATGCAGGAAGCGCAATGGATTTGAGGAATTTTGAAGGTAATGTGGCTTTCTGTTTCGTTTTGGAAATCCAGTAACTTTTGGATAACCTCTTTGTCATCTAGATAATCGAAACGGTTGCTTTGCCCGGAAGCCGTTCTTTGGCTAGACCCAGGATTGTCTGAAATCTCGTAATAACTGCACAGATCGTTCTCCTGAAGAACCTCATAGACAAGCTTACACCCTGTACAACAGAATTCCTTATCATCAAAATGAAGGATTTCCTCTTGGCAATCTTCTCCACAGTGATAGCAAGTAAGGGTTTTTTGATCTGTTGCTTTCATAACGGTCCTAATCCTAGGCAATATTAATATGCATGATGTCTAAAAAACATGACTAAAATCATATTTTAAAATTATATCCCTAAGAAAAATGAAAGTCTGTCGTACCACATTCCTCCTTTATAAAAGTGGAATAAGACCTTTGCCAAATCTGCCTGATAATTTTTAGTAGTAATCAAAAGGGTGCATTGGTTTTGGACGGCATAGGACCAAAAATCTCCGATTCTATTAAAATTGAACTTTATAAAAGAGGCCTCGGCAGTAGATTTGGTGATCAACTGAATAAGCTCCTGCTCTTCCTTCAGTTTTGCTTTAGGGATAAAACTGGGTGAAATTATTGTGGCACTACTTTTACTAATATTATATTCAAACAACACCAAAAACCGCTTTATTAACTGAGCCGATGCTGGATTTCCATCATAATGGAATAAAAGCCTGTCGAAAGACAAGTTCTTATCATAAAGCAACAGTGGCGTTGAACAGGGTTTTTCCTCAAGAATACTGGGTTTATCTAAAGCATGAAGCCAGTCAAGAACCTTCAACAGATCGGCGGTAAAGAGCGTCGGGTTGTCTATGGGCTGAGTGCCACCTTCGATAGTAGAGTCTTCTAAACGGTCAACATTTAAACCTTCAGGCATTTTCTGAAAGTAATGCATCCTTACCAATTCACGGGAAAACAAAAACTTCGCTTTATTGCTTGATATCACCTGCATAGCCATCCAATATTTTTGTAAAATTAACCAAGCCATGGACGGCATACCCTGACAAGCATGAGATCAAAAACTGATAAAAATCATGTTTTTTTACAAATGGGTTAAAAGAAACCGGGAGATTTTCATTCGTTTTACAAATTTCACTTATCTTAGTTCAACGAATCATAAACCCAAGATCTTGAAGCTACTCTTTCATTTTGTCCCATTTCTTCTCCTTTCACTGTTAATCCTATCTTGCACTTCTTCCAAAAGCCTCTTCAACGGTAAAGACCTAAGTGGCTGGCAAGTGGATGTCCCCGAGCTGGATAAAAACCGTGATGCGGTCAAGCCTTTTCTGGTGAGGGACGGTATGCTGGTCAGCTTGGGTACTCCAAACGGGCACTTGGTGTCGGATAAGGAATATGAAAACTATCGACTTGAGGTGGAATACCGTTTTGCTGGAACACCCGGTAATTGCGGGGTGCTAGTGCATGCCTCCACTCCCCGTTCGCTCTATGACATGTTTCCCCAATCTATTGAGGTACAAATGATGCACGAGAATGCCGGTGATTTTTGGTGTATCGTAGAGGACATCAAGGTGCCTGATATGGTTGCGCGCCGCGGCCCAGAGAAAGATTGGGGTATTGTGGAAGGGAAGAACAGGAGAATCCTCAACCTCACCGATGGATCGGAGAACCCTGTCGGCGAATGGAACTCCATGACGATTGAATGCCTTGCAGACAGCGTCAAGGTTTGGGTAAATGATGACCTAGTCAATTTCGGCTATGAAGCCACGGCCACTAAGGGGCGTGTAGCACTTCAAGCGGAAGGCTCTGAAGTGGAATTCAGGAAGATCGTCATGACACCGATCAATAAGTTGACGGACTGATTAGAGCATTTCTAGCCCTTTGTTGCCATAGTACGAGCCAACTGCCATAACTACACAGGCTATGAACACACCTATACTTACAGCCCAAAAAGCTCTATGTCGTTCAATTTTGAGGACATAAGCGGCAATTGTCCCTAAATAAGCGCCGGTGCCTGGCAAAGGCACCATGACAAAAATAACCAATGCCCAAAAACCGTATTTCTCGACCTTGGAACCCACTCCCTTTTTAGCCCTTCTCGATAAATTGATTACGCCCTTTCTATAAGTTCTACTGGGCCATAATTTGGCACTGAAAGTATCTATCAGCCACATCAAAAGGGGAAAGATCAATAAGTTCCCCAAGAGACCCAC
>DATGMS010000200.1:0-17076 GCA_035307285.1 Cyclobacteriaceae bacterium | reverse complement strand
TTGTTTTGTGCAAGCACCGCTCCGTCATAGAAAAAGTACGGAGCGATCCGGAATCCTACAATGTCGGATGGAGAAAAAGCCACCAATTCGTAATTGATATTCAAACGCTGGTTGCCCATTGCAAAGTCGCTGTTGAATCCTCTTATCCCGTCGTCCCGATTGATCGTGAGGTATTCATTCTGGAACCTATTGACCCCCCGGGTGAATTCTAGGTTGAGAAAATTGCGGATCCTAAATCGTCCCCATTTGGTCAGGTCACTGATATAATGGACGGTCGGCCTAATGATACCCTGCTCACTTCTCCCTTCTCTAAAGTAGGATTCCAGAAGAATTTGCGCATAAACGTAACCCAACTTGGGAAAAAATCTGGCCATGGAAACATCTAGACTCATTAATTTCCTGTTTTTAAATTCATTCCTTTCAAACCCCCCACTTAAGGTGACCTTTTGACCATATGGAATATCCTCTGTACGGCCGTAACTGTAGACCAACCTATCCCGAAGATAATGGCTGGTCACAAAAGAAAGAGAACCCATTATTAACTTTGAATGCTGAAACTCTTGGTTCATTTGTTCAGTAACTTCAGGTCGGTCTATATATCTCTCGGCGTGATATCTAGCCGATAGCACCACCCTGCTTCGATCCCTTAACTCGGGGCTGCCGAAATTGATTCTGAATGCTCTGCCGAACCATATATTTTGGTAGTTATGTGTAGAGAATAGCGTATCGAGTTCCATAGTTTCAGAACCTTGGGGATAATACCAATCCCGGGAGGTTTTTTGTCCCAAATCTATTCCTCCTGCATATTTTATCTGGGGACTTATAAAATCCCTCTCCAGAGCTATGTTGGTTAGTTTTGACCTGTAGTGGCGGAAATAGTTGGCCTCAGCACTGATGAAACTCCTTCTGATGTTTGGCACCCGATACATAACACCATAGCCCACTTTGTTAGTGGGGTATCTCTTGTCGTAGCTTATCTCGTTGCGGAGCTGGTGACCCAGCCCCAAGAAGTTGTTATAAGTTACTTCCAAGGCACCTCCTCTTAATCCCCGAAACTCCCCTCCGAAGGAATAGGCGAACACATCTTGCGTCAGCACCTGTAGGCTGACAGAGTCTCTGTCACTAAGGCTGTCAATAGGAGTGATGCGGGCATCTTTAATAAAGGGCAGTTCACGCAAGATTCTTTCCGCATCCTGAAGACTTTCCGGATTAAGCTCGTCACCCTCCTCCAAGAACAGATTGTTTCTTATTACAGTAGATCGGGTTTTGGCATGAAGCTTATTCCCGATATCCTCAAAAACCAGTCTTGCTTCCCGGCTTGTATCTTCTACAGTAGGCCCAAAAAGATCCAGTTGCCTGAAAGTAAAACCCTTAATTGCTTTCCCTTGATGCCTGTTTATCCTTTGAGCGGTTATATACAGGTTGTTTCTGTTAGGCGCACTTTTTTCCTCTCCCGGTTCAATAATTAAAAAATCATAGAGCTGTTTGCTCCATTGTCTTTTGGAAGCCACTCTTTTTAGGTCCTGATAAAATTTTTCATCATCCGTTTTCCCAACAGTGTATTTCAAGCTATCTACAAAAACGAAGGTAGTATCACGCTTGATAAGAATAATTTGATCATCGATAAGGAAATAGGACCCTTTTTTGACTTGAATGGAATCTACGGACAAGACAGTCTTGTCTTGCGCTATCAAATGGGAGATACTGCCCATGGATAGCAATAGAAACAGAATGTGTAATAAATGCCTGATCAATTGAGAAACGGATATTGGTTGAAGGTAAGTATTTATTGATAATTTTTTTCTATACAATTTAAATTATTCTAAACTCTCCCTACATAATCCAAATTCCTTCTTTAAAGGGATTTAATTTGAAATTGCTTTTCGGATAATCTCTATTGGTATAATACTTGCCTGTCTATAAGCGAATAGGATAAGGAACATTCTTAAAGTAATTTGATGAAAATCAGATTCAGTTAACTAATGCTTATCAAAATTGTTAACCTTAAATTTTATTATTATGAATTCAGCAAAGGTATTATTGAGTGCACTCGCAGGTGTTGCGATAGGAATCCAAATCGGTGTTTTAATCGCTCCAGAAAAAGGGGAGGAGACCAGAAAAAAATTATCCAAAAAAGGTGATGATTACCTCGATGAAATCAATAACCAATTCAACAAGTTTATTGATGGCATAACCGACAAGCTAGATAAGGTGAATAAAAATGCAGCCAATCTTAATGAAGAAGCCAAGAACAAAGTGGGCGACTTGAACAAAGAGGTTACAAATAGAATAAAATAAGCCTTAAATATGCTTAAGAAAATGGCCTATGGAGTAACCCATAGGCCATTTTAATTTTATTTAGTATAACTTGGCACTGATTAATATCTAGAAGATAATGGAAACATCTATGAAAAATAAGACAGCGATAATTACAGGCGGAAGTACCGGAATAGGGTATGGGATTGCCATTGCCCTTGCAAAGGCGGGAATGAAGGTGGCGATAACGAGCAGATCTCAACAAAGAGCGGATGAAGCAGCTGAACAACTCAAGAATGAGGGCTTTGAAGATGTCATTGCAATAGAAGCCGATGTGAGGATTCTTGAAGATCAGCAGAAAGCCGTAAAGCGTACGCTGGAAGCATGGGGACAAGTAGATCTATTTGTAGCCAATGCGGGCGTGGGGCACTTTGCTCCTATTGGTGAACTGAGTGTCGAGTTGTGGGACGAAACCATTGCCACTAACCTTACGGGACCCTTTTACAGTATCAAAGCCTCTTTGGATGCACTGAAGGCCTCTAAGGGATTTTTCATAACCATTTCGAGTCTGGCGGGGACTAATTTCTTTGCAGGTGGTTCCGCATATAATGCCAGCAAGTTCGGGCTAACCGGCTTTAGCCAATCCATCATGTTGGATCTTCGGCAGTTCGGAATCAGGGTCAGTACGATTATGCCCGGGTCTGTAGCGACAGGCTTTAATGATCATACCGTGGACGACAAGGATGCTTGGAAGATTCAAATTGAAGATATCGGGGAGTTAGTAGTGGACCTTTTTAAAATGAACCCGAGAACACTTCCCAGTAAGATCGAAGTGAGGCCTACGCAGCCACCGACGAAATAGGATGATCTGCTAACAAGAAGCTTCGCTATCTCATAGCAATAAAATTGAGTATAACGGGTTATTACTAAAGCTTAATGTCAGGACAGGTAAAAAGGATGGAGGAGGCTTTTTCTTAAAGTAAAATCAGATCTGGAAAAACTAAAGGAAGGAACTAATCCTTGGAAAAAAAATACTTATAGCAAAACTTAATTAACGAGATGATATGTCAAAAGTAAGTTTCAACAATTCCCAAAGCCCCTTCTTTAGGATTCTAAAAGGGAAAGTAAATGATTATTTTTCCGAGAATCACCTATCAAGAACGGGGGGGAGGAAACTTGTGATGAAAAGCACCCTTATTATCTTGTCCGCTATTTCCTTATATACGGTCCTGGTTTTTTTCACTCCATCCGCTCCTTTAGCGATCTTACTATGTGCTTTGTTGGGGATCAACTTTGCAGTCATAGGGTTTAATATCATGCATGAAGGAGGACACGGAAGTTTCTCCAGATATAAGTGGCTTAATGATGTCTCCGCCTACTCTCTAAACCTTTTGGGAGGGAATATCCATTTTTGGAAGCAGAAACATAATATTGACCACCATACCTATACGAACATAGAAGGGATGGATCATGATATCGATGTCAAATTTATGCGCATGCATGAAGAGCAGCCTCGGTATGGATATCATCGTTTTCAACATTACTATTGGGTCCTGCTTTATGGGATATCGTATATGGCTTGGGTGCTGTATCAGGATTTTGAAAAATATTTTTCCCGTAAGATGGAAAAAACGGGGAGGAGAAAAAAATTGGATGTCAAAGAGCATGTTATCTTTTGGTTGACCAAAGTAGGGTATGTTTTCTTATATTTTGTAATGCCTATTTTGTTTGTGGGCTGGCTCCCAACGTTGGTGGGTTTTGTCGTGTTGAGTATAGCTTGTGGATTTTCCATAAGTATCGTGTTTCAATTAGCACATGTGGTGGAGGGAACGCAATTTCCAGAAGCAGATTCGGAAACCAACAAAATGGAGAAGGAATGGGCTGTCCATCAACTGGCGACCACAGCCAATTTTGCCACAAAAAGTAAAATTGCCTATTGGTTTTTGGGAGGGTTGAATTTTCAGGTGGAACATCATCTGTTTCCCAGTATCAGCCATGTCCATTACCCCCAGATCAATAAATTGGTTAAAGAGACTTGTCATGAATTTAACGTGGCTTATTTGGAACATAAGACTATGGGGAGAGCATTTTTATCCCATATTCTCCATATCAAGAAGCTTGGTGGCTTGACCTAATCTCCGTTGCTATTATAGAGCAATCGACCATGCTCAATCCTTGCAGGCTTTGTGTAAGGATGCTCCTGTGCTTTGTTTACCCCCATAATATGATATACTGACCAGTTATTTATTTTCAGATAGTCTGAAAGCAAAGAGCGGTGACAACTCCACCAGACAGCCTCTGCGCACATGTATGCTGTTCTACTTGTTGAGGCTATTAATTCCAAGTGCTTTACAGCATCAAAAAATGGTTTCGTCTCCATGTAATCGGCGTAACCCCTGAAAGAAGCAAGCCTCCATGCCGTGTTTTTAGATTCCCTAGAAGGTTTTCGTCTCCCTCCAAGGTCCTTTAAATGCAGATAATGAATGTTGTTATCCGTCGCGCTAATTTCTAATGCTTCTTTATCGTATTGCGGGAATTTTCGGGATCCGGGTAAGCTCCTGACATCTATGAGTGTCTGGACATCGAATGAAGCAAGCATTTTAAAGAAAACCTCAATGGAATGCGTAGAATGTCCGATAGTCCATATTTTCTTTTCCTTCATATTAAACTTATTTAGCCGTACCTGTCTTCAGTCTCTACATCAGCCATTTCTATCAAGAGTTCCGCTATTTTCTGAGTTACAGCTGCGAAATACCGTTCGCCTTTTTCCGGCGAGGCTGCCTTAGGGTTTCCTATTCCCGTGTCGCTCGTTACCATGGACCATCTCCGTTCTGACCAGGCCCATCCTTCTCGTATTCCTCTAATCTTAGATTTTTTTTCTTCTCCATCTCCTGCTTCTTCCAAAGGCAATACCAGATGGGGGTGAAGATATTGTATTAAACTGGTCTCCATCTCGTCGGCATGATCCCCCTCCTTATCAAAAAAATCCGATTTGTTTATCGCCTGGAACCAATTGCAGGACGCCAAAAACATATTGGGGTATCTCAAGCCTAATTCCCTTAAAAGAGGCTTAAAGTCATTTCCGCCATGACTGTTAAGTATCAGAAGTTTCTTGATATGCTGCCGGTCCAGTACCTGTATGATGTCACTTAATATGGCAAGTTGCGTGCTTGGATTTAGGTTGATGTCCAAATGAATATCTGCTTGACCGGTGTTGACGCCGAAGGGTATAGTGGGCAACACAATGACCTTGGTCCCGGACTGCCAGGCGATCTTTCCTGATTCCGCCGCTATGGCATCCGCTTCGTAGATGTCCGTTCCGTAAGGTAAATGGTAGTTATGGGCTTCCGTCGCCCCCCATGGTAGGACGGCAAGTTGAAACTTTTCCTCTTTAATAGCCTTCCAATTCGTTTCTGACAAAATATATGGTCTCATATACGATTGTTTTTAAGATGACATTAAATTTGATATTGTAGACTTGATAAAGCGTTTTTAGCTGTGGTAAAAATAGGCTCGTCGCTCCATCATTAAACTGTAGGACAATTTAGGGCAAAAAAAAGTACCCTTCAGCTTTGAAGGGTACTTTTCGAATAAAAGTTAATTGTTTCCTCTTGATGAGCTTCTACTTGTAGAACTGGATCGAGTAGCATTTCCGTTGCTGCTTTGTCGGGAGCTGCTTGTAGGTGCAACTTTTGGAGTGCTTGTATTTCTTTTTACTTCCTGGGTTCTAGTGGTACTTTGCCTTGAAGGTTGGCTATCCTGTGTTCTCATCGCCGGGTTTCCCGATCTTTGCGGAGAAGTTTGCGTTCTGGTTGGGTTAACCGTAGAGGGCGATCGGGTTGCTGGGCCACTGCTATTAACCCTGCCGGGCTGTCGTGTAGGTTGTGGCTGAGCTTCCGTTTGCCTTTGCGGTGAAACTGTTCTGGTATTGTTGGAAGGCGTTCCTGTTCTGCTTTTGTTTCCATTGACCGTCGCAGCGCCTCTTGTTGGTTCCTGCTGCCGGGTATTGACTTGACTTCCTCGGTTGTTTTCAGTAGCTCTCGAGTTAATGTCCCTTGAACTGGCCGGGGCGGTTCTGGTATTGGCGGCACTTCTTGAACTGCTGCTTCTAGTTGCCAGATTAGCTTTATGCTCGTTGGCAGAGACTACCCGTGAAGGCCTTGCCTGACTTTCCCTGGCAATGTTGGCTGATTGTCTAATCGAAGGTTGGTAAACTTGCACCGTGTTTCTACTCACCGAGGTTCTTCCAGCCTTATTGCTGTTATTGACTTGATAAACAGGGACTGATCTTCTAGTGACCCGTTCTACTTCCCGCCGTGCAGGACCCGACACATAAGTGTTGTTGTTGTAAACGTAGGTGTTGTTAATTATGGTCGTCTGGTTGTATATTCTGTAGACGTTTTTTCTAGGAATATAATAATTGTAAACATTTCTGCTTACAATCCTTCTTTTCGGAACGAACACCCAGTAATTGCTTGGGATATTGACGGATACGTGAATACCCAATCCAGGCAGCAAAGGTGCCCATCCATAGTAATCTCCCCCGGTTCTCCAGTTGACCCATGCCGGTCCCCACTCGTAACCAGGTACCCATGCCCATCCTAAATAGTCGTCGAAATACCATCTTCCATAGTGGAAAGGAGCCCAGCCCCAATCATAGTTGGACACCCAGGTATTTCCATAAGTCGACATCACCCAATATCCATTGCTGGCGTAAGGTTGGAAGTCGGGGCCTGCATAAGGCACCCATACGTAACCATGAACGGGATCACTTATCCAATCTCCATAAGGGAGCAGCTCATCATAAAACACCTGAAAAGAAACATTTAATGGCATGGCTTCTGCCTGCAATTTCTGCGGGAACACAGCGCTAATCATTCCTACTAGGAAACAAGCTTTTGCGATATTAAGGTAGGCTCTAAATTTGAATTTATTTTTCATGGCCCATAGTGTTTAAAGGTAAATATTAGCTCATAAAACGCAACAACAACGATAGAAATACGGTCCTAGGAGTGTGTTATCAGTGGCTGTGCAAATATTCTATAAATACCCGTTTCACAAAAAGCAAGCCAATCTCAATTGCTTCCCTTTAGCAGCATTTTGATGAAAAATTATCCCTAAAAACGAATTTAATTAAAGTCACGGAACATCAATTCCAAGACGGGGTTTTCCTCCTGTATGATTTCATCTCCTTGAAAATTGACGAGATCAGTTATGGATCCGTTTCGTCCGTAATACGTCCACTTTCCTTCTTTTTTGCCGTTTACTCTCTGGCCTTCAGAAGCTACTCTTCCATTGTCGTGATAGTATCTCCAGTCGCCAGTAGCTAGGCCTGATGCATACTGGCCTTCAGATTCCTTACTTTCGTTAAGGTAATAGGTTATCCGAGTACCGTTGCCCGACTTAAGTGTTCCGGGATCTAATGTTTTTGAGCCATCATAGGTGTAATAGTCACTGACTTCCATCAATTTACCGTTGTCCCAAGTCTCTTCTTGAGTGAGTTGCTTGTTGTCATAAAACAAGCCCCAGATACCATCTTCCAGCCCCAAAAAGTAACTTCCTACCGACTTGAGTTGGCCTCCGTCATAATAATAGACCCACTGGCCGTTTTCCGCTCCTAATTTATATTCCCCCTCAGCCACCAATACGCCTATTTTGTTAAAATACTTCCAGTTGCCGGACTTCACATCGAGACGATACTCACCGATTGAGTAGATCAAACCGTCAGGATAGAAGCTTTTCCAAAGGCCGGTTTTTACGCCATTTTCATACCGGCCAACTACTGAGGTCTTGCCGTTGTTGTGGTATTCGATGTATTCTCCGACCGGTACTCCAAGCTCATAGTGCTTCCTTTTTGCCAAGGATTTATTGGGAAAGAACTCTTCCCAAGTTCCAATGGCAATATCATTTTCGTATTTCTCAATGCGGGCAACCCTTCGGTTTTCATAATAGTAATTCCAGACCCCGGTTTTGTTACCGTTGTTGTCGTAAAAAGCTTCAGACTCTATAACATTGGTATCTGGAAAGTACTTCACCCATTTCCCGATTTTCTTGCCCATATCGTATTCTCCCTGTTCCTGCAGCATGTTGCCTAAGCTATATCTCTTAAAAAGGCCGTGCGTTTTGTTGTTCCTGTAGGTGGTTTCAATCACCAGTTGACCATAGGGGGAGTATTCCAAATAGGGACCTTCCAATATTCCTTCAACAAAAGTCTGTTTAACGCCCAACTGTCCGTTCTCAAAATAGGAAAGCCATTCACCGTGCATTTTTCCATTTAGGTAATTTCCTTCTATTTTGACCTGCTTCGGGTTGACGTAATCGGGCCGGTCTGCTCTGCCATAATACTGCTTGTGGGATCCGATTTGTACGCTGTCCTTAAAAATGCTTTCCAATACCAGGGCGCCTTCTGTGTCAAATTCCCGGTATGCCCCGTTGAGTAGGTTGTTCCTGTATTCCGCCTCTATATGCTTCCTGCTGTTCGGATGATAAACTGTCCAAGTACCGTCTTTCTTGCCTTCTTCAAAGAGACCTTGTTGGATCAACCGATCAGTTTTTGGATCAGTAAACTTCCATAAACCATCCATCCTGTTATTGATCATGACTCCCGTCCCGAGGATAGTAGAATCGCTGTTGTAAAGATTAACTGCCCGATTCTGAGCAGATGCTGTTTCAAATACGCACAGAGTGAAAATAATCGCAAAAATGGATCTCATATGTTTTCTTATTACTAGCAATGTTACGGCGAACAATCGAATCTGGTTTTCTAATTTAACTTTTTATCTCTAATAAAATGAATTACAATGTATATATCTCCAAGATTTGATTCACCTGTTCCTTCAGCGATTCCTTTAAGATCTCATCGTCTTCAGGGTAAACGATCTTTCTCACCATTTGAAGATGCTCAAAGCTTTTTAGGTGGCTTTGAATGCCATCATGTTCTGTGATGGGTTCAACACAACCCTGATCTATAATCTTTTGATATTCCCAAGGAGACGCGGTTTTGGTCAACAAATAGTTCTGGGATCGCATTCCCGATATAAACGAACCGTTCTGCCTTATATTTTCGTTATTTTTTCCTAAAAGAACAAATACAAATAAGCCCCGGCCCCACCAGTTTAACAAACGTACATTAAAGCCACTTTCTTTATCAAAGTCCCGGACGATGTCTAACACTTGGTAAGGACATTGTTCGAGTTCATTCCCTTTGCTTATTTTCGTTCCCTGGGAGGAATGATGGATGGACTTCAAATAACTTGGGGGAAATTCATTTGCCACTTCCGAAAAGAGCAAGGTGAAAAACGATTTGAGCTGATGGATTTCTTCAAAAAGTTGTCTGTTGCTCAACAACTCGAGAGCAGATTGATCCGGATATGCCATAAGTCAATGAATGCATTTAATAATGTCCCGTAGGATTACCAGTTGAAAAGTGCAGATGCCCAAGAAAATCCGCTCCCAAAAGCGGCAATACAAATCAAATCCCCTTCTCTGATTTTTCCCTGCTCCCAGGCTTCACTCATGGCGATGGGAATGGTGGCTGCTGTAGTATTGCCATAACGCATGATGTTGTTGAAAATCCGTTCATCTGGAAGCCCGAGTTTTTCCTGAACAAAGTTGCTTATCCGTAAATTTGCCTGGTGGGGAATAAGTAAGTCGATATCCCTAACGTTTCTTCCATTATAATCCAGGGCTTCGACAATTACCTGCTGAAATTTTTCAACAGCATGTTTGAATACAGTACTGCCGTTCATTTTCATGTTGAAGCTCCCGCTTTCAATAAGCTCCGCCGAAACCCGTTCCTTGCGACTACTTCCGGGATCTCGTACGTAAAGTTCCTCCGCAAAATCCCCGTCCGCATGCAGATGAGTTGATAATATCCCATGCTGGCTAGGTTCTGTAGCCTGAACCACGGCAGCACCGGCACCGTCTGCGAAAATAACGGCACTGGATCTTCCTTCCGTACTTTTGTCCAGAGCTGAAGATTGGATCTCCGCACCGACCACCAAAATACAACGGTACATTCCTGTCTTAATAAATTGGTCGGCTACCGAAAGGGCATATATAAATCCCGAACAAGCATTTCGGATATCCAGTGCACCAATTCCTTGGAGGCCTAATTCCCTCTGTAGCAACACCCCGTTGCCGGGTATAAAATAATCCGGGGTAACGGTAGCAAAAACAATAAAGTCAATGTCTTTAGTGTTAATTTGGGCTCTTTCTATAGCCATTTTTGAAGCGTTTGCCGACATGCTCGAGACGGTGTCCACCCCGGCCGTAAACCAACGACGTTCCTGGATTCCGGTCCTTTCCACGATCCAATCATCGTTGGTCTCCATCATTTTCGAAAGGTCGTGATTGGTAACCACCCGGTCTGGCAAATAATGTCCCACACCTGTAATTCTGGACTTTCTCATCATAGATTGGCTTTTATGCTGTTGATTAAAACGGGTATATCAAAACTTAGTCTTGACAAATATCCAATTCTTTTTCAAGAACGCATAATCCAATGCGAGAACGAGCAATGAACGCCGGTAAAATAAAAATAAGCGGATTTTCGTCAGTAGGCTTTATTGTTCTTAAAAACCAAACTGTAACCTGTCCACAGGGTGATCTTAAGGTCAAAGTAAAAACAGCATTTTTTAAGGTAGAACATATCCAATTTGTACCTCGAATTAAGGTCATGAAAATTAATGATTTCCCCTCTAAAGCCTTTGGATTGGGCTAATCCTGTTATTCCAGGCTTGATGGAATGGCGGTACATATACCCCGGTATTTCCTTAGCAAATATCTCATTCATAGGAACTGCATGGGGACGGGGTCCCACTATTGACATTTCTCCCTTAAATACATTGATCAATTGGGGCAGTTCATCCAAACTACTTTTCCTTAAAAATGCGCCCACCCGCGTTACCCTACTATCGTCTTTTTTAGCTTGTAAAAAGTCGGCTTCCTCATTGACAACCATCGTTCTGAATTTGTAGCAGAAGAAAGGAATGTTGTTTTCTCCATGTCTTAATTGTTTGAAAAAGACGGGGCCTTTGGAACTTAACTTTATTAAAACAGCGATAATGGGGAATAACCAACTACATATGAACAGGGTAGAAAAAATCGCTATTGCTAAATCATAGGTTCTTTTCGCCCTACTATAATGGATTTTTCGGTAAACATATACCTTTTCTCCCGATAGGGGAGGCAGTTGAAAATTCGCTTCTGAAGGGGCTTTGCCCAAAAAAATATGCTTCATCGCAGTAAAACTTTATAAAATAAGAGTTTAAACCAATATATATAGAATAACTTACATATCTAAATAAAAAACGAATTTCTGTATTTCAAATACATTTTTACAAATGTAAAAAAACTAATTTAGAAATATGTCAAATCAACTCTTTTTATTCCTGGAGGTATTAAATTTTTTATTTTTAGCTTCCAAACTTAAATTCTTCCCTGATCTTTTAGTTTCCAATATCTTAATAAACCTGCAACAGACATCCAGCTGGGGTTTGCATGATCATAACGAAGGCGGTCTTCTGCTTCCACGCCTTTTGCTGCAAGTTGATCTTGGGTATAGGCGACGAAGTGTGACGTAACTTCTGTTGGGTCCGTCTGTTCTTCATAAAACGGCTTTATCCATTCTGCCCAATCATCGATAATTTCTTCTAGATCGTTTAAATGTTTTTCGGGCTGGTCAATTTTTCCGAAATGCGTCAAATAGAGGGATCTGGGAGAATGGGCTTTTATAAGGGCAATGGATTTTTTCCAATTTTCTATATGGATGTCCGGAGGGGGGCAGGGCGGAACTACAGGACCCTGATTGATTTTTACCCCAGCTACATCCCCGGTAAATATCAAATCGCCCAGCTGCCAGGCAATATGATGGATAGCATGTCCGGGCGTGTGAAGGGCTTTGATTTCCACTTCTCCAAAACGAAGTACATCACCATCGGGTGCCTCTTGAAGCTGCTGTTCCGGGATGGGTCTCATTTTTCCCCAGAGTCTCTCCATGTCCTCCCCATAAATTTGAGCTGCCGAGTTCCACAGCCTTTCTGGGGACGCCAAATGTGGCAGGCCCAAGGGGTGTACATGTATGGTGGCACCGGCCTCCGCCAATTTCCAGGCCGCACCGGCATGGTCAAAGTGGATGTGGGTAAGCAAAACATGTTTTATATCGCCTATCTGATAGCCCAGTTGATTTATCCCTTCTTGAAGTTGCGGCCAAGTGCTCTCAGGCCCCGTTTCGATCAAAATTGGGCCTTCCCCGGTTTCAATTAAAAATGAAGCAATAGTTTGCTGTTCTTCTAAAAAAACTAAATCGAGGGTGTAAATTGTTGCCATTCTTAAATACATCAGGAAAGTAGGATAAAGATAGCATTCTTAACGGACTTAACGAAATGAGAATTGAAGTCATCCAGCTCTATTCACTTCGATTTCAACGGATTCCAAATTTGCTATTTTGAAAAGACTTAATGGGTACTTCCAAAAATGGCAAATTGATGTATATTTGCAATGAGACTAAAATATAGGGCTTAATGCGCTATGTGAATTAAGATAAGCTACGATTTATTGCCTGCACAACGAGTATCAATCCAGGTAGTAAAATGGTAGATTATTTTTTTGATGCTATATAAGAATAAGAAAAATAACTATGGCCGAAATAATACGAATGCCCAAAATGAGCGACACCATGGAAGAAGGGGTGATCGCAGCTTGGTTAAAGAAAGTAGGAGATGAAGTAAAAGCCGGGGACATCCTTGCAGAAGTAGAGACCGACAAGGCAACTATGGAACTGGAATCCTATGAAGAAGGCGTACTGCTCTATATTGGCGTGCAGGAGAAAGACGCGGTTCCGGTAAACGGTGTAATTGCTGTTGTGGGAGAAAAGGGCGAGAATATAGACAACCTCCTCAAGGAAATTAACCAAGGGGGTGGCAGCGATGCGGGAGATACCGCCTCTTCAGAAAGCCAAGAAGCTGACCAAGCGACCAAAGAGTCTAAAACAGAAGAACCTTCGAAAGACGAGGGCGATTCTTCTAAAGAGATAGATACATCAGGCATTAAAGCCACCCTTATCACGATGCCTAAAATGAGTGATACCATGCAAGAAGGCACTATTTCAGCATGGCTGAAAAAAGTAGGGGATGAAATCAAATCAGGGGATATTCTGGCGGAAGTGGAAACTGATAAAGCCACCATGGAGCTTGAATCCTATGAAGATGGAATCCTACTGCACATCGGAGTGAATGAAGGCGACTCCGTGGAAATCGACGGAGTAATCGCCGTCATAGGAGAGAAGGATGCCGATTATCAGACGCTGCTGAACGCACATAAAGGCAAATCTTCAGAAGCCACGGCTACGGCACAGCCTCAAGAAGAGAAAAAGCCAGCGGACAGTCCACAGAGTTCTCAGAAGAAGGAAGAAGTTACCCAAGACAGTGCAAGGAGCGCTGGTAATACGGATAACGGCAGGGTAAAAGCCTCTCCTTTGGCGAAGAAGCTTGCCGAGGAGAAGGGCGTGGATATTTCTTTGGTTAAAGGATCTGGTGACAGCGGAAGGATTATCAAGCGGGATGTCGAGAATTTTGACCCATCTTCTGTGAAAGCTCCTGCTGCTCAAGTTTCTGAACAAGGAAGCGTTGCCGTTGGTCAAGAGTCCTTTAGGGAAGAGAAAGTCTCCCAAATGCGTAAAGTTATCGCCAAAAGGTTGGGAGAAAGCAAGTTCAGTGCGCCGCATTTTTATCTAACCATGGAAATCATCATGGATAAGGCCATCGAAGCGCGCAATAGCATGAACGAAATCGCCCCTGTTAAGATTTCCTTCAATGATATGGTAATTAAAGCTGCCGCGGCGGCCCTTCGCCAAAATCCAAAAGTTAACGCGTCGTGGCTAGGGGATAAGATCAGGTACAATGACCATATCCACATTGGCATGGCGGTAGCGGTAGAAGAGGGATTGTTGGTGCCTGTGATCAGATTTGCAGATAACAAATCACTGTCACAAATCTCCCAAGAAGCCAAATCTTTGGGTGGAAAAGCTAAAAATAAAGAATTACAACCAAAGGATTGGGAAGGCAATACCTTCACCGTATCCAATTTGGGCATGTTTGGTATCGATGAGTTCACTGCCATTATCAATCCACCTGATGCCTGTATAATGGCCGTAGGCGGGATCAAAGAAACCGTGCTTGTGAAAGACGGACAGATGAAGGTTGGAAATGTAATGAAAGTTACCTTGTCATGTGACCACCGGGTGGTGGATGGAGCGGTTGGTTCTGCGTTCCTGAAGACATTCAAGAGCTTATTGGAAGATCCAGTCAGGATCTTGATCTAATACAAATACATTCAACTGCCAAAAAGTCCTATTTAATGGGACTTTTTGTTTTTGTATGGTTTTTGACTCACCCGAAGAATATCAATTTGTTATGGAAAAAATAAAATCGACCACCGTTGTAGCAATTAAGCACAATGGACAAGTAGTGATAGGAGCTGATGGACAAGCAACCATGGGCAACACCATTGCCAAAAGCAGTGTGAACAAGATAAGAAGACTTCAAGGAGGTAAAATAGTTACCGGCTTTGCAGGCTCTACCGCAGATGCTTTTACGCTATTGGAAAAGTTTGAAGAAAAGCTCGGAGCTTATGGCAATAATATGAAAAGAGCAGCCGTGGAACTTGCCAAGGAGTGGAGGACCGACCGGATGCTCAGTAAACTGGAAGCCATGATGATCGTTGCCGATAAGGATGAGATTTTGATCATCTCTGGTACAGGCGATGTCATCGAGCCTGATGAGCACATTGCGACGATTGGCTCAGGGAGCATGTACGCCCAATCCGCAGCCAGGGCATTAAAGAAGTTTGCCTCTCAATTGTCTGCCGAGGAAATGGTTAGAGAAAGTCTGGGCATCGCTGCCGATATCTGTATCTATACCAACCATAACCTTGTGATAGAGAGGGTTTCCGAGTAATAAGCTCGCCCTTCTACTATAAACCTGGAACAAGAATCCAGGTTTTTTTTTGTCCTGCTTATCTGTCAACAGGGAATTCCGACTAATTATTTTTACAACTAAACCATCCAGGCTATTTTTCAGTTAAGGTATAGTAATCAAATAGATTTCATGGAAAACGACAGCACACCAAGCGAGGTAGTTACGGACAAAAGGGCAAGGATTCTTTCTGGTTTTAAACAGTTTGTGCTGGAGAATGGACAGCTTCCTGCTTCAATTTTCAAATTTGCCAAAAGCTTAAAAATAAAAGAGGAAGAGTTTTATAGCTATTATAACTCATTTACTGCTTTGCAATCTGCAGTATGGCTCGATATCTTCGACAATACCCTCGAGGACCTTCATGCGCAGGAAATTTACGTGGAGTATTCCGCAAGGGAAAAGCTGTTGGCCTTCTTTTTCACTTGGGTCGAGCAGTTAAAGAAGAATCGATCTTATCTATTGGTACTTTATGATAATGGGCGGACTTTCTCAAAATTACCCGCTCCTGAGGCTAGAGAGTTTAAGAACAAATTTAAGGAATTTGTGACCCCCATTTTACAGGAAGGCAAGACGACCGGAGAAGTTGCCGATCGACCCTTTATTTCCCAAAAGTATGAGGAAAGTCTGTGGCTTCAGCTTTGGTTTATATTTCAGTTTTGGCTTCGGGATTCCTCCGTGTCCTTTGAAAAAACGGATGAAGCGATCGAAAAATCGGTACATCTGGCCTTTGATCTGATGGGGAAAAGTGCCTTGGACACCCTTGCCGATTTTGCCAAGTTTCTGTACCAAAATAAATAATTGTATATGCCAGATAGAGATAAAGAGCAGGAGAGTATTCCGGTGTCAAAGGTAAGACGTGCAGCGAAATTCCTCAGCACGGGAGCAAAGGTAGGAGGGAACTATATCAAGCATTATGCAAAAAAAATAGGTGATCCGTCATTGGATAGACAAGAGCTCCATGCCAATAATGCCCACGATATTTATCAATCCTTAAGTCAACTAAAAGGTTCTGCATTGAAGGTGGCCCAGATGATGTCAATGGACAAAAACCTTTTGCCACAAGCTTATCAGGACAAGTTTTCGTTGGCGCAATATACAGCTCCACCCCTATCTTATCCCTTAGTAGTAAAGACCTTTCAAAAGCAATTCGCAAAGCTTCCAGAGCAGATATTTGACACTTTCACCAAATCTGCCGTGAATGCGGCATCCATCGGGCAGGTGCATCAAGCCACCCTTGAGGGCAAAAAACTTGCCGTTAAAGTCCAATATCCCGGAGTGGCAGATTCGGTAAGTTCCGATCTTAAGCTGGTGAGGCCTTTTGCCGTTAGATTGTTGAATATGAATGAAAAGGAGCTGGATCATTACATGGAGGAAGTAGAAGGAAAGCTCCTCGAAGAGACCGATTATGTGCTGGAGGTGGAGCGTTCCCAATACATATCAAATGCCTGCGCCCATCTCGAAGATCTTGTCTTCCCGAAATATTATAAAGAATGGAGCGGCGACAGGATTATCACAATGGATTGGATAGACGGGCTTCATCTGAAAGAATGGCTGCAAACTGGTCCTTCCCAAGAGCAGAAGAACAGAATTGGACAGGCCCTGTGGGACTTTTACCATCACCAGGTTCACCATTTGAGGCAGGTGCATGCGGACCCGCATCCCGGAAATTTCATCGTTCAATCGGATACCCGCTTAGGTGTGATTGATTTTGGCTGCGTAAAAGTAATACCCGAAGACTTTTATAAGGGATATTTTTCGCTGATCAAAAGGGACCTAATGATGAATGAGGAAGAACTGGATGCTGTGTTCTATAATTTGGAATTCATCAGCGATAAAGACAGTCCGG
>DATGMS010000199.1:0-2039 GCA_035307285.1 Cyclobacteriaceae bacterium | reverse complement strand
TTTTTCCCAAGGCAGGGTAAAGCACTTTCTTGATCAGGGAGGACTTGCCCGATCCGCTGACGCCGGTCACGACGGTGAGTACTCCCAAAGGGATTTTGACCTGCACGTTTTTCAGGTTGTTTTCCCGGGCGCCGCGGATATAGATGCTGTCTTTCCAAGGCCTGCTGGACGTTTTGAGGCTGATCTTTTCAATTCCCTGGAGGTACTTTGCAGTATAGGTATCCCCATGTTCCAAGAGTTGTCGGAGGTCACCTTGGAAAACAAGCTCGCCACCGTGTACACCTGCATCGGGACCGATATCTATAATTTGGTCCGCAGCTTTCATGATTTTCTCCTCATGTTCTACCACTATCACCGTATTACCCAAGTCCCTCAAAGAATTCAATACCATAATCAGCCGATCGGTATCCCTGGGGTGGAGGCCGATACTGGGTTCGTCGAGAATGTACATGGATCCCACCAAGGCGCTTCCCAAAGAGGTCGCCAGTTTGATCCTCTGGTATTCCCCCCCTGAAAGACTGGAGGTAAGCCGATTGAGGGAAAGATAGCCCAATCCGACTCGGTCGATATATTCCAGTCGATTGACAATCTCCTTAAGCAAGCGGTCCGCTATTTTTCTTTCCGTCTCGGTAGTTTCGATATTTTGGAAGAAGTACAGCGCTTTCTCTATCGACATCAGCACGACATCTGCAATGGAATGCCCAGCGATCTTCACATAAGCGGCATCTTTTCGAAGCCGGGTGCCTTTACAGTCCGGACAGACAGTTCTGCCCCGGAATCTGGACAGCATGACCCGGTACTGGATTTTGTGCATTTTGCTTCCTACAAACTTGAAAAAATCGTCCAGTCCTTGGAAATACTTGTTCCCTGTCCACAGCAGTGCTTTTTGATCATCGTCCAAGTCCTCGTAGGCCCGATGGATGGGGAAGTCGAACCGGATGCCGTTTTTGACCAATGGCTCAAGCCACTTGCTGGATGTTTCCCCCCGCCAGGGCGCGATAGCTCCTTCGTAGACCGAAAGGCTCTTGTCAGGGATTACCAAGTCGGGATCCAGACCCAATACGGAGCCAAATCCTTCGCAGGTTCTACAGGCGCCGTAGGGGTTGTTGAAACTGAAGAAGTTAACTGACGGCAATTCAAAAACGATTCCGTCAAGTTCAAAGCGATCGGTAAATACTTTTCTTTCTTTATCAGGAACCAATATCACGCAATCGCCGTGTCCCTCAAAAAAGGCGGTCTGCACACTGTCTGCGATCCTGAACTGGTTGTCTTCGTCTTCTTTACGGACCACTGCCCTGTCGATGAGGATTTCCATATCTCCTTCGGGCAGGGTTTCTCCGCCCATAAGGTCTTCCACGAAGTAGGCTTCTCCATTTATAATTAATCGGGTAAAACCTTTTTGCAACAGGATGTCCAGCTCTTTTTCTATGGTTCTTTCCGGAGATATCCTCAACGGACAGCTGATCATGACTTTATCCCCCTCTTCAAAGGAGTTGATAAAATCCACCACATCTGTGACGGTATTATGCTTCACCTCCTCTCCGCTGATAGGGGAAATAGTCCTGCCGATCCTGCTGTAGAGAAGTTTTAGGTAATCATAGATTTCCGTGGTGGTGCCGACGGTTGACCTGGGATTTTTTGAAGTGGCTTTTTGTTGAATGGCGATGGCCGGGGATACCCCTTTGATGTATTCCACATCGGGTTTTTCCATCCTGCCCAAAAACTGGCGCGCATAGGAGCTTAGACTTTCTACGTACATCCTCTGTCCTTCGGCAAAGAGGGTGTCAAAGGCGAGGGAGGATTTGCCTGATCCTGAAAGGCCGGTGACGACCACCAGCCTGTTTCTAGGAATGGCTACACTTAGACTTTTAAGGTTGTTGACCCGGGCATTTTTGATGATGATATACTCCCGGGGGTTTAAATCTTCGATCTGAAGCTTCTCTTTTTCTGCCATTTCACTCATAAGGTGCAAAGATACCAAGAGCAGGTCTTAATTGGTAATTTGTAGGAGATTAGATTTAGGAGATAGTACGGAGTAC
>DATGMS010000198.1:0-2137 GCA_035307285.1 Cyclobacteriaceae bacterium | reverse complement strand
TTTGATTCAGCTTGAGCTCCTGTGAGAAGAGATCGAAGGTAAGGAATAGGCTACAGGCAATAAAAGTGAAGGAAAGGGTGGTCTTCATGGCAAGAGGTTTTAATCGGCAATTTTAAAGTTTTTGTGCGTAATTCCCTGCTATAGTGTTTGACCTTTATGTTATGATTTTTATCCGGGTCTCGACAGGTGGCACCCTTTGTAAAAGTTTTTATGTAAGGAGATTACAAAGCTTAAGACAGATGGACCTTTAGATCGGCTCCATTTTACTTTAACAATAGGTTAAGCCTTGCTCTTTTCCTGATATTCCTGCGCTTAATTGATTGTGAATGCCGTATTTTTGGACATGCGTAGATTGTATTCACTCCCCTTTTTCCTACTGTTCATTGCTTTCCAGATAAAAGCGCAGGACGCGAGGAAATTTCAACTCCATTCCCACAACGACTATTTGCAGACGGTGCCTTTTTGGACGGCTTTCAGTGCAGGGGCATCTTCTATTGAAGTAGATGTGATTTTAAAAGATGGCCAATTGATGGCAGCCCATGAGCCCGAAACCATTGATCCAAAACGCACCATTGAGAGTTTGTACCTGGATCCGATTTCCGAGGGATTAAAAAGCGGGGTGATTCCTTCCATCAACTTTCATTTGCTGGTCGATCTGAAAACAGCCGCCCATCCCACATTGGGGGTCTTGTTGGAAAGCATGAAGAACTATGAGGCTTTCCTGTACGGCAAAGACAATCCTGACGGGTTAAAGCTGATTATCTCAGGCAATAGACCCAAGCCGGAAGAATATAAAAATTACCCTCAATGGATGTTTTTTGACTACCAAAGCAAGGAATTGACCAGTGATTTACCTTGGGACAAAATCGGGATGGTGAGCCTGAGCTTTCGTCAGTTTTCTGTCTGGAACGGTAAAGGGCGAATGGTGGAAAGTGAACGGCAAAGCGTTCAGGATTTTATCGACCGGGTGCACAGTTTTGATAGACCCGCCCGTTTATGGGCTACTCCGGACAGCAAATCTGCCTGGAAAGCCTTCTATGACATGGGAATGGACTATATCAATACGGACCTTCCCATAGAAGCAAGAAGTTATCTGAATACGCTAGAGGTAAATGTCTACCAAAATACTTCCGTTCATGAAACATACAAACCTAAGTTTGAAGTCGACGGAGCTAATGTTCCGGTGAAAAATGTGATTTTATTGATTGGTGACGGCAATGGATTGGCGCAGATTTCATCCGCCTTATTCTCCAACAACAATGACTTAAATCTTGCCCAGCTGAAGAATATGGGTTTGGTCAAAACCCAGGCGGCGGACGATTTCACGACGGATTCTGCAGCCGGAGCGACTGCGTTTGCCACAGGGGAGAAAACCAACAACCGGGCATTAGGAGTGGATCCAACAGGAAAACCATTAAGGAACATACCCGACATCCTTGGAGAATTTGGCTTTCTCAGTGGGATTGTTACCACGGATCAGCTGACGGGAGCCACACCGGCGGCATTTTATGCGCACCATCCGGAACGGGATGATTGGCGAGAGATTGCAGCCTATTTACCAAAGAGCAATTTGGATCTTTTTATCGGTGCAGGCTTGAATAGCTTTACGGGGGAACTGGAGCACCTAAAGAACGCCGGGTTTATACTAGCCGAAAATCTGGAGAAACTGGAGGGAGACCGGGTAGGCTATTTTGCCGCTCAAGGTTCTTTGCCAAAGAAATTGGACGGAAGGGGGGACTACCTTTTGAAAAGCACGGTTTTGGCGCTTGATTTTTTTAAGCGTAAAAATACGCCGTTTTTCCTGATGGTGGAGGCGGCCAATATTGACTCCGGTGGACACTCCAACAATACTTCCACAATAGTATCCGAGATGCTGGATTTTGATGAGGCCATCGGAGCGGTTATCCAATTTGCGGATGAGCATCCTGGCACTTTGGTGCTGATCACTGCCGATCATGAGACGGGCGGAGTGTCCATGCCGCAGGGCGATACCGCATCCAATACGGTGGAACTGGCCTACCACAGCGATGACCACACGGGAATTATGGTGCCGATCTTTGCCTATGGAGCGCATGCGGATGAATTTCGTGGGGTATATGAAAATACCGAGGTATTTCATAAGATGATGAAATTGCTG
>DATGMS010000197.1:0-6125 GCA_035307285.1 Cyclobacteriaceae bacterium | reverse complement strand
AGTAGAGGGTGGGGGATTCGAACCCCCGGTACACTTTGCGGCGTACGACAGTTTAGCAAACTGCTGGTTTAAGCCACTCACCCAACCCTCTAAATCGTTGCAAATATAAATCAATAATCCTCAATTTAACAAAACAAACGGCCATTATAATACCGAAAATACTTTCTCCTTAATTAAAGGGTTGAATTTCAAATGAAAAACTTCTCGCCATTTTTTATATCTGCCGCTTTTTTGGGGGTTTCATGTGACGGGCTGCTCGTCGATCTCCGTCGGTGCTAAAACAAGCTTTTCATCCGCCCATTGTAATACTTTCTAATGCGGGCAACGTATCTTTGTTATCCACTTTTATCCATACTCATGAGCCAGCTAGAGAAATTCCAGGATGAGATAACAAAAGGTTATACCACCAGAAAAGATTTTGTCATTCTTGGGGGAGGAATATTGGACGGGCAGCCTGTAGCTAACACCCAAGTCAAGATCCCCCTTAAAATGCTCAACAGGCACGGATTGATTGCCGGGGCTACAGGTACAGGTAAGACAAAAACGTTGCAGGTGATGGCGGAACAGCTCTCTCTGAAAGGCATTCCTGTAGTGTTGATGGATCTAAAAGGGGATCTCTCCGGACTGTCCGTGCCTGGCGAAATAAACGAATTCATTGTTTCCAGAAGCAAGGCTATAGGAGTGGATTATCTTCCTGACGGACTTCCCGTCGAACTGATGACCATCAGCAATGAAAAAGGCGTGAAGCTCAAGGCGACGGTTTCTGAATTCGGCCCTGTATTAATTTCCCGTATTCTCGACCTCAATTCCACCCAGCAGGGTATTATCGCCTTGGTATTTCGCTACTGTGACCAGAACCAGCTTCCCCTTTTGGATCTTAGAGATCTCAAGAAAGTAATGCAGTACATCTGCAATGAAGGAAAGCAGGAGATATCGGCTGAATACGGTGCAGTCTCCTCTGCTTCGGTCAATACTATCATGCGAAAAATCATTGAGCTGGAACAGCAGGGTGCCGAAAGCTTTTTTGGAGAAAGGTCTTTCGACGTCGAGGATTTTGTTAGAACTAAGATGGGCAAAGGGATCGTATCTATTATTCGCCTTACAGACATTCAAAACAGGCCGAAGCTTTTTTCAACTTTTATGCTTAGTCTGCTATCCGAGATTTATGAAACATTTCCGGAAGTGGGAGATGCTGATACGCCAAAGCTCTGCCTATTTATAGATGAGGCCCATTTGGTTTTTGACCATGCCAGCAAAGATCTGATCGACAGAATCGAAGCGATCGTAAAACTAATACGCTCAAAGGGGGTGGGGATCTTCTTCTGTACCCAATCTCCTGCAGATGTGCCGGAAGCGGTGCTTGGGCAGCTTGGTTTGAAGGTCCAACATGCTCTCAGGGCCTTTACCGCTAAAGACCGAAAAGCCATCTCCAAGGCTGCGGAAAATTATCCTATTTCTGATTTTTACGATACCAAGGAAGTGTTGACGGCACTGGGGACGGGGGAGGCCCTCGTCACTGCGTTAAATGAAAAAGGTCTGCCCACTCCCTTAGTGCATACGTTGGTACGGGCACCCATTTCCCGCATGGATATTCTTACTGCTCAGGAAATAGATCAGTTGGTTCAAGATTCTGCTCTCCTACATAAATACAATGACGAAATAGATCGGCACAGCGCTTACGAAATGCTAAGTGAAAAAATAGCGTCAACAGAAAAGGAAACTATAGCCGACAAGAAGCAGAGCAAATCCCCGGGGAAAGCTGGCAAACAAGAAGATTCCTTTATCGAACAGATGTCCAAAAATACCATGGTAAGACAGGTGGGCCGTACGATTTTCAGAGAGTTGACGCGGAATATTATGGGAACCCTTTTGGGAAAGCGAAGGAGATAATCCCCAAGGAAATGGCACGTAAGAAGATTAATCCTGAATTTCTTTGAATTTACGGCCTTTCATGGCTTACCTTTGCCCTACTAGATAAGACATGGTCCATTACAAGGCAATAGGGAAAGTTATCGGAAGTCTTTTGATTTTGTTGGGCTTGCTGATGCTACCCGGTATTGGTTTTTCTTATTACTATGACAGCCATGATAAGTTGGCCTTGGTGTATTCTGCCGTTGTGACCGTTTCTATTGGAGCCTTGTTCTTTTTTTCATTTGTCAGGGAAGACCAAAACATCAGAAAGCGGGAAGGGTATCTTATCGTTACGCTAAGCTGGATTTTTATGTCTATGTTTGGGATGCTTCCTTATCTTCTAAGCGGCACGGTTGATAATTTGGTAGACGCACTTTTCGAGACGGTGTCCGGCATCTCAACGACCGGCGCCACTATTCTTCTTGATATTGAGGCGATTCCTGCGGGCATTATGGTTTGGAGGAGCATGACGCAATGGATTGGAGGTTTGGGGATCATCGTGCTGACCGTCGCAATCATTCCCTTGCTGGGAATCGGGGGGATTGAACTCTTCATAGCCGAAGCTCCCGGGCCGACCTCGGACAAACTTCATCCACGGATTAGAGAGACGGCCAAAAGGCTATGGTTGATTTATTTTGGCTTTACAGTACTCTTATGCTTCCTGTTTTATTTCGCCGGAATGAGTTTTTTTGATGCCTTTAACCATGCACTTACTACTATGGCGACAGGCGGATTTTCCACCAAAAATGCAAGTATCGCTTATTTTGATTCTGCTCTTATCCATTATATTACGATTGTTTTCATGTTCCTGTCAGGCGCAAATTACACCCTAATTTATTTTGGGTTGAAAGGGAGGCTCGATAGGGTGTGGGCAAGTGATGAGTTTAGAGCATATGTCTATCTAATTGTGGTCGTTACTTTGTTTTTGGCGATTCCAATTTATATCTATTCAGGCTCTCCGGTAGAAAAGGCTTTTAGAGACACGCTTTTTCAGGTAACTTCCTTAGTGACCACTACGGGTTTTGTGACAATTAATTATACTTCCTATCACAATGGCTTGACCATTATCTTCTTTCTATTGCTGTTCGTTGGGGCATGCGCAGGTTCGACCAGTGGAGGGATTAAGCTAATCAGGCACCTTGCCTTTGTAAAGAACACTTTCCTTGAGTTTAAACGGATTATGCATCCCAGAGCTGTGGTACCGTTGAAAATTAACGGAGAGCGTGTAACCGGGAAAATCATCACCCACATCATGAATTTCCTATTGCTATATCTTATGATTTTCGTTATCGGAAGTGTGGTTTTATCTATTTCCGGCTATGATGTAGCTACTTCCATTGGTGCTGTCGCCACTACCTTGGGAAATGTCGGACCAGCCATTGGTCTCGTTGGGCCCATAGATAACTATGCTTTCTTTTCACCTTTTGTAAAAGTATTTCTCTGCTTTTTGATGCTTTTGGGGAGATTGGAACTGTTTACCGTTTTGGTGTTGTTCACGCCGTATTTCTGGCGCGCTAACTAAATACACCATTACAAATAGCTCATGGTTGCCACCAAAATGGCTGATGATGTTTCGAGATATGTATCAGCCCCACCATGTGCATGTTTGCTCCTATTTATTTAGCCGATAGCTCTACATAAAAGCATTCGGGTGCCGTAGAGATGAAACAGAATCATCATGTGCTAGAAAGTTCAGGTTATATCTTGTCTGAACCAAGGTTCAAGGGGAGGAAAGAAAAGGTGCACTTACTGAAATATTTACTATGCAGAACCTGACAGCTTCTAGCTTTTAAAGACAAATCAACGTACGCCAAAATGCAAGAAGAACCTGGCGAACAGATTACTCATAAGAATCCTTAGCTTCATTCCCCATTTCTAATTCCAGTTCACCTCCCGCAGAGATCGCTTTTAATCGGATAAACGGCTCATTTACGATGTTATCGTTGAGCATGATTTTCTGTATATATGGCCCATTAGAATGACCCGGTTTTTTCTTGATGACAAACGCTTTGCCTGGATAGTATTTAGGATTCAAGGAGATGGTCACTTTATCGAACAGGGGAGAGGATAATCCCATTTTTGCATCAGGTTCTGTCAGCCCGGCTACATCAAATAAGCCTATTGCTCCTAAAACATACCATGCACCTAATTGGCCCTGATCTTCGTCCTGGCCATATCCATAGCCATGAACACCTTCGGTTCCGTAAAACTTATTACTGATTTCTTGCACCCATTTTTGCGTTAAGGACGGCTTACCGGAATAATTGAACATCCATGCGACATGCAGGTTCGGTTGATTTCCCTGATTGTACATGCCTTCCAAGCCACTGAATGCATCAATGGTCTTACCACCACCAAATTCCAACGGCTCGGCTTTTATGAATATACTGTCCAACCTGGTATTGAACTCTTCCTTACCTATAGCGTCAATAAGCCCTTTGGCATCATGGGGAACATAAAAGGTGTATTGATAGGAATTCCCTTCCTGAAATCCGCGCCAAGCCTGGCTCGGATTAAAATTTTCAATAAAAGTACCATCTGCTAATTTTGGACGGATTAATTTGAGGTTGGGATCAAATAGATGCTTCCATCCGTTAGAGAGTTTATTCAGTTTTTCATAATCTTCAGTCTTCCCCAAAGCTTTTGCGAACTGTCCTACAGCATATGAACTGAAGGAATACTCCATGGTATGGGAGGCGGAGAACATCCACGATTCTTGTATTTCGTTGTCTGACTCATCGATATGTGCGACATAGCCCTTGTCAACGAATCGGTCCACATCCAATTTTCCCGCTCCACGAGGCCTGTCTTTTCCATCCAGTTCATTTTTTAAAGCAGCTTCATAAGCGAGTTCAACGTCAAAATCCCTGATTCCCTGAAGGTAAGCGCTTGCTATCACTAAACTTACAAAATTGGTCCCTACGCCGGATACATATTTGCTATTGGCTATTCCGTCAGCCAACCAGCCAGAATCCTTGTAAACCAATAATTGGGAATTGACAAATTTTGAAAGATATTCTGGATAGGCCATCGTCCACACCTGCGTCAGGTTCCAAAAGGCACCCCATACTGCATCCGTATTATAATGATGATGAATCGGCTTGTTATTTTCTCCTAATGCTATCTGTCCTACAGCGCCATCATTTTTAGGATAGGTTCCCTTGACATCACTTGCCAACCCTCTTCCCAATAAGGCATGATACAGCCCGGTGTAAAATTTCGTTCTGTCTTCTTCTTTTCCACCTTCAACCTTGATTCTCCCCAACATGGAATTCCAGGTTTTTTGATTTCTATCCTTCGCAGCATCAAAATCCATATCTTTGGCTTCTGCAAGAAAATTTGCTTTTGCAGCATCCACAGAAGTATAGGATAAGCCGATTTTTATTTCAACGGCTTCATTGTTTTGGGTAGAATAAGTGAAATACGCGCCAGTTGATATTCCATTTATCTCTTTGGCATCCCTTGTAATATCTTCTCCCCGGAATACGCCAAACTTCTGGGCCTTTTTGTCTGGCACAGCATAGAAATACATGCTGATATCGGCACCGGCCTGATACTTCTCCACATAAAATGGAGCCGTAATCACATACCCCTCCACCGTACCGTCAGGATTGATTTTTACTTCAGCATCCTTTACCTTACCGCTTTCTCCCATCATATTTCCTATATCAAACAGGATATGCGACTGTTCGTTTTTTGGGAATGTATAGCGATGAAATGCTACCCTCTCAGTTGAAGTAAGTTCGGCGGTGATTCCATAGTCCTTTAAGAGAACACGATAGTAGCCCGGTTCGGCAACTTCATCTTTCCTGTCATAACTTGAGCGGTATCCTGAACTCGGATCATCGAGTTTTCCAGGGATGGTCTGCAGAGGCCCTGTGGTAGCCATTAAGGATACTCCACCAATCTGGAACTCATGAAAATTTGGAAAACTTTCTATAGAAGTGTCCCGGAAATCATAGCCAGTAGCTTCCCAGCCGCTTTTGTTCCCTAAACTTCCATTAGTGGAAGGTCCAGGCTTAGCCATACCAAAAGGCATAGCCCCAGGCGCAAAATGAAAATATCTTGCATGTGCAGTCCCAATCATCGGATCCACCGATTTGATGGGTTCCTGGGCGTTATCCTCAATCACAAGAGTAATTAAAATCAAAAAACTAATAAATAATATTTTCCTCACGACCTATTTTGATTTAAGTGATTTATAATTTCCTTTA
>DATGMS010000196.1:0-10989 GCA_035307285.1 Cyclobacteriaceae bacterium | reverse complement strand
TCCAGCTACTTGATTTGATTAGCTCAATTTGAAACGGATAGGTAATCTCATTTTTACCCTAACCGCCTTGCCTCTTTGCTTTCCGGGTTCCCAGTTAGGAGCGGCTTTAACCACTCTCATTGCTTCTTCGTCACAACCTCCACCGATACCCCTTAGGATTTCAACGTCCTGAATGGATCCATCTGTGTTCACAACGAATACCACATATACTGTACCTTCGATTCCCATCCTTCTGGCTTGGGTTGGGTATTTAAGGTTGTTGCTCAAGTATTTGTTCCAACCTTCCATTCCTCCTGGAGGAGTCGGCATGGTTTCCACCACGTCAAAGATTTCGTCGGCTTTCTCTACCACCGGAGCTTCCGCTATCACTACTTCTTTAATGACAGTTTCTTCTTTGACATCCACGTCAAAATTCACTTCTATCTCTTCAATCTCCACTTCATCAGGAACCTCTTGAATGACTGGCTGCTCAATCGGTGGTGGTGGTGGTGGCGGTGGTTGTTCCGTAATCGGAATGTCAAGTAATTCTTCAAATGCATCGTCTACGGTTCCCAGATCTTTTAGAGCACCATCATCGTATGATTTGTACTCAAAAGCAAAGAGAACTACAGCAACACTGACCGCCAAACCGAGGTTTAGAAACATCCCTGACTTATTGGTCAAATCAGCTTTGGGTGTCTTTTTAGCTTCCATGATAATTTCCTTATATAGGTTATAACTCTTTTCTGTTTAGAGAAAACAATTGTAAACAATTATTTTTATTTATACAAGACTACTTTGTTTCTTGTGTAAAATATAAAAACAAGCGGTACCAATCGTTCCCCCCATTATATTTGCAACCATGTCCCCATAATCAAATGATCTTCCGGGGATGAACTGTTGTAAATATTCTACTAATATAGCAATTAGAATTCCAAAAACTAAATAGTTAGTAATAAATTTTACTTTATTTAATCTTGTGTTTTCCAGCCTTACCCTATTCCACAAAAAGGTCAGGACGAAAAACAAGCCGAAGTGAACCAGTTTGTCAAAACCAATGACATCGGGAGTCTTGGGCAATTGTTTGCCCGGTGTCAATGTGGCGATAAGGATAAACAGCAGCCAAACCGCTGCCGGAAGAATACGCTTTATCAAATTATGCTCCAACCAATTCGGTGTAGGCTTCCGCGGATAACAGTTCAGGCGATTCGCCCTCAAATTTTATTTTTATCATCCAGCCAGCCCCGTAAGGGTCTTCGTTGACTAGCTCCGGAGCATCTTCCAGTTCTTTATTCAACTCAATAATTTCCCCCGATAGAGGCATAAACAAATCAGAAACGGTTTTCACAGCCTCTACTGTACCAAACACTTCTCCTTCTTCGATAGTTTCACCGACAGTTTCTACTTCTACAAAAACAATATCCCCAAGCTCCTTTTGCGCAAATTCCGTGATACCAACTACTGCAATATCACCGTCGATTTTAACCCATTCATGGTCTTTGGTGTACTTTAATTCCTTTGGAAAATTCATATTCTTTTTAAATTGAGGTGTCCAAAAATACGAGGTTTAACCATATGATAAAACCTATTCGCTTAAATTAAATGTCAACTGTCCACCAAATGCCGTTGAGCTTCTCCTGAATGCCGTTGAGACTTTGGGATCGTTGATGATTCTGTCGAAATACAGACTTACATTAAGTTTTTGGTTGACCACATACCCTACGGTCGGCCTTATGGTGATGTTCAGATTTCCGTTGGTCAGGGTGTTGGCCTCTTCAATTTTTCTTTGGATCGTTTGTGTATCCACTATCCTCGTAGAGACTCTAAAGGTAAGGTCATTGCTAAGCACCTCGTCCCTGCCTTGGATTTTAAACGGAATTCTCACCCCTGCTTTAGTATATCCCAGGTCAAACCGGAAGTCAACGCTCTTTTGCTCGTTGACCTGCGCATTGGAGAAATTCAGTCCTATCGTTCTTTCCGTGTTGTATTCAAAAGATACGTTCATCCGGTCTTTGGTCAATAAATCCATCCCTATCAGCGGAGCAAATCTTTCTACTACGATCACGTCATTTAGAATAAATATCGGAATATAGGCACCAAATTCATCCGTCATGCTTACCTGTGGGATATTTTGAAGGGTATTGTAAAGTTCCAGTCCATTTTGGTAAAGCAATGAATTGGAAAAATTGCTCACATCATAGGATGAGGAATAATTATGAGTAAGATTAATGGAGGAGAAATGTTCCTGCAATGCAGGGATTCTGGAAAGGCCATTATAGGATAGCCTCCAGTTGGGAAGAGGCATCTTAGGGAAGGGGCTTAAATCCACCTCTTCGGCGGCCCGTCCCGAGTAGGCTGCCAAAAACGCAGGGATCAATACGCTCTGGCCGTTGATATTATATTCTCCCCCTGGATTTCCTTCTTCAAGTCGGCTCTTTATAATCTGCCTGTACTGTTCGAAATTTTGGAAGAGCGGTGAGTTGTTCTGCGCATCATCTTTGGCAAACACTGTTTTCAACATGTTGTAGCTGATGCTGTAGGAACCTAATCTATTGGGATTGATGGAGGTAAAATCCCCGGAGGAGCTTTCTCTCCTAAATATTTCGCTGTATTCTCCCGACTCTCTTTTCCTAAGCTCCAAGGTAATCCTAAAGTCCTTAATGGGTTCGATGATTGAAGTGATCTGAAGGTTTCTCAATTCGTTTTGCCTGAATGTCTGCGTCAGCTGATCGCTGGGCGCAATCAATCCTTGGTTGGCCAAGTCATACCGGATACTGCTGCTCTGGCTCCCAAAAACAAAACCAAGACCGGGATTCATGAAGCTTCTGTCCATCCCCAACAAACCGCTGTTCTCCATATATCCCGGTAAGAACGTGCCTTGGGTAACCTGGTACCTAAAATTAACCTCCTTGATCATCATGGCAAACTTTAACAATTCGCTACCAAAGCCGTCGTTGGAGGGAGTTTCTTCAGCCTCGGGCTGTGTATTTGGCCTGCCAGGAATCGTAGGCCGCCTTGGCGTATTTAATGCTCTTAACTTTCTACTTTTATTGTAAAGCCCTACAAAATCCAGTTTCCCCGCAATAGACCGGTCTCTTGTGTTTTGGATGACGTTACCCAAGGTGTCTCTCTGCCCAATGGCGCCGGTAAACCAACTGTAGGAGGCCTCGTAACGCGCATCTGCACTGATCCAATCAGTCAGGGGGAACTTGTCCAGAGGAACCTTGTAATTGGCTACAAATTGCTGGTTGTAACTGGTCGTCCTACCTAGTCTCTTGATATTGGAACGAAGAGAATCAATTTTGGCCTCGGTATCCAGTTCCCCTTCGGGCTCATCCACGACAGAATTGACACTCGAGCTAAAATCCAAAGCTAAATTCTCTGTCAGATCCCAGTTTAAGCTATAGAACCTGTTGATGAAAAAGCTCTTCTGAAATAAAGGATCCACCCCGGCAGTAGACAATTGGTCATTCCGGTTTTGGGTCTTCATGTAAGTCCGGTCCAGATCTATCCTTGCGGACAACATAGAGGGCACAAAATTGAAATTGATATCCCTGATTAGCTGCAAGTACTTGTTGCTCAAAAAACCCATTTCCTTGAAAGGCGCAACAATCCAAGGCTTAGGCTGGAAATTATAGGCCAAATTTCCTCTATAAGTTTCGAACAAATAGCTTTCTGTCTGGATATTGCTTTGGATCACTGTCCCATAGGCATAGGATGCCGAGAAATTTTCAAGGTCATATATCCTGTTAATTTCTTTCTCTGGGTTACGGATTTTTCTGACATTGTTCAAACTGAAATTTTTCCTTTTGGATTGGTCCATTACCAGATCCTTGTAGGCGTCTTGCTCTTGGGTCGTCCTGAATTTCCGCAGAGCAACCTCAAAAGGAACATCTGAATTTAACGGATCATATTCAGGTTTGGTGGAGCTGTTCTCGAAGCTGATGTAGAGAGGGATACTCAAGTTCAAAGCTTGGGGCAAGATTTTATCAATATTCACATTGGCAGAAATGTCATACTGGGTAGAGGATTCCCTCGCTCTTTCGGAAAGTCGGGTTTCCAAGCCACCAAAACCGAAGGTATTGTGTCTGATGGAGGATGAGATCACCGCAACATCAGCAATCTTGGCATTTAACCGTGCATTGGCCGCCCAGCCTGATGACTTGTTAAAATCCGTAACTCTAAGCTCATTGGCCCAGATACAGATGGATTTGCTACCACCACCTGAGGTGCCTGGGTTTTTGATCCCGATCATCATCCCCTGGATCTGGCTCAACTCCGGTCGGCCCACCACAGTTACTTTGTACTGTCGGATCTGCTCCGAATAAGCAAGGTTTTGGGGATTTCGGTTGTTGTCTCTAGCCGATTTCACGCCTACGATCTCGTCAAAGGCAATGTCGATTTCGTTTTCCAAAGGCCATATTTGTCGAGGATCCCTGGTACCGGGAGGAGTAAGGAACAAGGGCACCTCGATCTCATAATAATTGTCCGTATAGTCAGTTCCCAATCTCAGGAACGCAGTGATCTCGCCGTTTTGAGCATCCTGGCTCTCAGCATGAAGGAACATTTTAAGGCGGCCATACTGTACAAGATCCTGGCTTACATTCTTGAAAACTGCCCGGGCATCCCTTGCCTGTAAGTTGTCGACACAAAGCCTCAATGACTGCTCGTTCAATTGCCGCTCCACTGTGGAGGTATTGTCGCGATCCCGTTCGATCCCTGGAGGAAGTACATAGGGACTTTGGGTCTCGTTGCCCTGACCGTTTTCTTCAATATTCACCACCCCTACGGTGAGGTTGGAATTGTCCGGCTCCGGTATCTCAGACAAGCCCCGCTGGAATAAGGATTCCTGAAATGTTCTCCATTGGCTTCCCACCATCTGAAATTTGGCCATCCTCAATACAACCGGCTGTTCAAAGTCAGTCAAATAGGTTCTAAGGAAACGGATAGACTTAAAGCCGGAGATTCCCCCATAGGCTTGGTCGGGCTGCCTTACAGGAATCCTGAACAAGAACCACTTGACCTCTTCCCCGTTTTCATAATGGATCACTTGATCGACTATATTGTTTCTGCCTACTTCCATTTCGCTCGGACGCAGATTCACCTTGTATTCATAGTAGCTCTCCAGCTCATTGATAGTGTTGTCGTTGTTCAAGTCCTCGTTATCGGGGAGGTTTGAGCCCGATGGGGTATAGGGTAAATTACTGTCTGAAACAATGGGAGAGTTTCCCTCCATCCCGTTGAAACGCTTATATCTTTCCAGGATTTTCACGTCGTTTTGATCAAAGTCCTCGCCCAAATAGTATTTAAAATCAT
Source organism: Cyclobacteriaceae bacterium (assembly GCA_035307285.1). Lineage (GTDB taxonomy): Bacteria > Bacteroidota > Bacteroidia > Cytophagales > Cyclobacteriaceae > DATGMS01. The sequence goes on along the minus strand of DATGMS010000196.1, from coordinate 5,694 downwards.
CAGCAGAGGGATCCGCTACGATTTGTTGCTTAGCAGTAGGGGAGACGTTCAATCGGTTGATAAACCGGCTACCGAAATAGGCGTTTTCAGCGGCATTGTTCAAGCCGTCCAATCCTATATCTTGATTGGCCCTAGCTTCGGGGGAATTATCAAATGCCGGGGTTAAGTATTGTTGGGAGGTCAGCCGTCCCCATTCATTCTCGTTGACTTTGGACAGATCCCCATCGACAGGAAGCCCATTTTCAAAGGCATGTCTGCTGTCGGACATGACATCTTCAGATACATCGCCCAAGTTAAAAATGAGGGAACCTCCCGTAGTATTGTTTTGGTTAAAGATCCCATCAAGTACCCTTCCGTTTTCTCCAGACAGGAAAGGATCCATCATCCAAAACTCGATGTACTCAATGTTGTTCCTGTCAAAATCCACTTCCGAGGTGATTGCCCGTGTGATGCCTCCAAAGTTTTGTTCAGGATCAGGCAACAATCCTTCTTGGGTAAGATTGGGATTGTAATTGTACATGCCGCGTTCGTGTGGGAAATAGGCCAGATCAAACAAGGTTTCTGGTAATCTGATGTTATCGTAAGACCTGCCTGGAAATATCTCCTGTGGCCGAACGCTTCGTACATAATGGTTGCTGCGGTCCTCTTGACTAAGATTGGAAGGCACGCCTCTGCCCGAACTTCTGTAAAAGACATTATCAATATTGTACCAAGCCAGCCTTGCCCTACGATAGGCTTTGCCGAGCCTGTCTTCTGTTTGGCCGCTGAGATCGAATTTATTGTCGTCGGTAGCGGGCGTGGACGCCAGTTTCCAAGTTTGAGGGGAGTTTCCCAAAGTAAAAGGAATAATCGCTGATTCGAAATCATCAATATAAGAGGCACCTTCTCCGTTTACTTTATTCGAGGTACCGGGAATCAGATGGGCAAATTCCCCGCTAAACTGCAAAAGAGATGGCTCTTTGGTTTGAGTAAAAGGGAGGGCATCGGCAAGTTTGGTGAGAAAGATGGATTCATCACTGTAGTTTACGTCAAGTCCCCAAAGGCTATTCTTCAAGGTTTCGTTACCTGTACTGATCCTACTGATATTGGGTCTTTCGTTGAGGTAAAGGAATGTGCCGCCGAGCGAGAAGTTCTCATTGAACATATAGTCGAGTCTCGTGCCAAGTAAGCTTCTGGTCTGGAAGGAGACCAGGTCGGCCTTTTCGAAGCTGATACTAATTCTCTTCCCGGACTGGAGAATGCCCTCATTGATGATCACCACTCTTCCGATATTGTAGTCTACTGTAAAATCCACACCTTCGGTCAAGGGGATATTTCCTGCGGTAACCAGCACTGAGCCCTCGGAGATGTTGAGACCTGGAAGCATAATTTCGGAAGACGACCCCGCTGTCAGACTCCCCTTGATAAAGTATTTGTTAAGTCTGGTGACCAGCTCCGCATCTGCTTGGGTCGTTCGGTAAAGGGTGTCGAAGACATATTTTTCAACCAAACTGGCTTCTGAAGCAAGGAAGTTCTTTTGGAGGTTTTGACCGAACGGTTCCAAAACTGGGAATATCAAAACCCCTAGTTCTGGAAGAATCGTCAATCCTGGTACAAAATCAAAGTTGCCGTCTGGCTGTGGATCATTTTGGGGATTTAACTTGTCCAAATTCATCAGGCGGATCAAGGGCACATCTTTGACGTTTTGGCCTTCTAGAAGACTGGGATTATCCATACCCGTTCTGTCATCCCTGTAAATTACCTGCAGCTGAAAGCCTTCTTTCTGGATCTGGCTGGCATTGAAATTATAGACGTTTTTCATCATCAAATCCCAAGTGGGAAGCTGGGTGTTGATGCGGCTTGGCCGTAACATCTTCAGGAAGATAATGTCGTTTTCAGAGCGGTTTTGATAATCCTCCGAAAGTTCGCCCACCTTGTAGGACTGGCCATTGTAGGTGTATTCATAGGAGACGGCCACTACCTCGTCATTTTGCAGTTTCCTTGACAAGGAAAAATACCCCAGTTGCCTATGAAAGGTGTATTCGTTTTGCTCTAATTTACGGGCTCCGTTGATTTGCTCAAAGTCCGTTCCTCTCACCAGATTCAGATCATTGGCAATGGCACTGGAGGCATTATCATAGGGGCGGAAGCTGGGGTTGGAGGTCAGGTTGTTAAATAAAGAGTTCGCGGCATTTGAGGCGGGGGCGCTGGGATTTCCGGCGCCAATGTTGGGGTTTTCCGGCTTGTATATCCTCTGGCCTTCCCCAAGATCCGTGAAAGCTGCAAAGTTTCTTAATGTTTTTGTATTATTGGCGCGGTTCATTATATAGACTTCTACCCGCGTAATATTCACCCCAGACAAAACCTGTGGCAGCCCCCTCAGCCAATTTTCGTAGTTGTTACGGAAAAAATGGCCCAAGAAAAAATGCCTGTTTTCGTCATAGTCCGAAGCCTGGATTTCGAAAGGCCGTCCCTGATTACCTCCTTCAATTACGATTTCATCCCTTTGTCCCCTTTGGGTGGATGCCACGGCAGTCATAAACAACTTGCCGAACTGAAGCTGTGTCTTTACCCCGAATAGATTCTGCGCACCTTGAATCAGACTGTTTTGGATGGGCATGCTGACATTGCCTATTTCAATGCTTTTGATAATATCCTCCTCAAACCCTGCATATTCTACCTTGAGCTGGTTTTGGAAATCAAAGGAGTTGTTGCTGTCAAAATTAGCACCGATCCTCATCTTCTGACCCAAGGTGCCGTTGACACTCATCTGGATCTGCTGGTTAAAGTTAAATCCTCCGTTTTGCTGTTGGCGTATTGGAATGGATGGATTGTCTATTCTCCTGAAAATCCCTCCGAAGTCAAGATTCACATTGCCAGTAGGTACAATGTTGATTTCGTTGCCCCCGAATATCCTGTCGAAAGTGGGACTTAAAGTGATAGGAGGGATAAGTCCCCGCCCACCGACGGCACTTTCCCCGTCCATGCCCTGCGAACGGCTTCTCCAGTATTCCTGTCTCAGGCGGAGTTCCTGGATTTTAGAGAAATCCTCAAACTCATAGGTATATCCTGGCTGAACTGCTCCCGAGTCAAGTTCATCCGTAATCCGATATCTGAAAGTAGAGTCAAGCTCAACTTCAATTCTTTGGTTTGTAGGAGGCTGCAGCAGAAAGGGGGAGGAGTTTCTTAAAAAAGGATTTTGATTTGGAAAAAGAGGACTGGTATTGAAGTTGTCCCAAAGCAGAAAGGATGGTAAAGTTCTTCTTTTGTTTAACGAATCAATATTGGGAAGCGTATCGTTTGGAATGGTGTCATTAGCCTGTGCGGCAGCTTCTTGTATGGAACAAAAGAACACAAAGACAAGCAACGACAATACCAATGTCGATGAATGGAATGACTTAAACTCCTTAAAAATATATGAGTGTGCAAAGCTCAACGCAGTACCGGGTTAAGATGACTTTAAAGATGCTTTAATTAAATCTTCCAATGAAATATCCGGGCCTGATTTTTTTATAACAGTTTCGATATTTTTTTCAGCCGCTGCTTTGGTAAAACCTAAAGTCATCAAGGCTTGTAACGCCTCCTGTTTTATCTTATTGCCTTTATTTATAAATCCAGTTATCCCCTTAGCTGTGTCTTGGTAGCTGTCCTTTTTGATCTTATCCTTTAACTCTAAAACAATACGTTGGGCGGTTTTGGCACCGATACCCTTCACTCGCTGGATCGTCTGGTGATCACCAGCAATGATAGCCTGCTCCAGTTCCTCCGTACTTAGAGAGGATAGCACCATCAAGCCGGTATTAGGTCCAACTCCGCTGATTGATATGAGGTCTGTGAATAACTTTTTCTCCGTCTCCTCTTTGAATCCAAACAAGGTATGACTATCCTCTTTAACGCTTAAATAAGTGAGGAGCATGACCTGCTCCTCGTCTTTGATTTTTGCATAAGTGTTGAGTGATATTTTCACTTGGTAACCAATCCCATTGATGTCTATAATGACATAAGTGGGGTCTTTATACGCCAATTTCCCTTTTAAATACGCAATCATATTTGATTGGGGGTTTGGGCATCCACTACTGCGATCGCCACCATGTTGACGATCTCCCTTACAGAACTGCCTAATTGAAGGACGTGAACTGGCTTGTTCATTCCCATCAGGATCGGACCTATGGCTTCAGAATTACCTATCTCAGACAGTAGCTTGTAGGCGATGTTGCCAGATGCTAGATCAGGGAAGATCAGCGTATTGGCTTTTTTGTTGGCCAAGGCACTGAAGGGATAGTTCTCTTTTTGAAGTTTCTCGTCAAGTGCCACATTGGCCTGCATCTCTCCTTCTATGACCAAGTGGGGATATTTGGCTTTTGCCTTGGCGGTTGCAAGGGAAGTCTTGGTGGGAACATCCCCTTTGGCAGAGCCAAAATTGGAATAGGATAAAACAGCTATTCTAGGCTCTAAGTCAAAGAAGCTGACTCCTTTTGCTGTCAGCCCGATAATTCCTACAAGCTGATCAGCGGTAGGGTTTACATTCACGGTAGTGTCTGCAAAGAAGTAGGGCCCTTTATCCGAATTCATAATATACATTCCGGCTACCCGCTCTACTCCTTCCTGTACACCGATTACATGTAAAGCAGGTAATATCGTTTTGGGATAATCTTTGGTCAACCCTGATATCAAGGCATCTGCATCCCCCAGCTCCACCATCATTGCCCCGAAATAGTTTCTGTCGCGCATCAATTTTTTGCCCTCAAAGGGGGTCATCCCCTTTCTTTTCCTCTTTTCATAGAGCACGCTTCCATAACGGTCCAGTTTCTCATCCTCCTCGAAAGGATCTATAATGGTCGCTTCATGAAGGTCTAAAGAATGCTCCTCGATCAAGTTCAGGATTTTTGTTCTGTTGCCCAGAAGGATCGGAATACCAATTTTTTCGTCCTGTATGAGTTGGGCGGCCTTTAATATCCTTCTGTTGTCCGCTTCCGCAAACACTACCCGCTTAGGATCTTTTTTGGCTCGGGAAATGACCCTTGACATCAGCCTTTGGTCTATTCCTATTCGTTCCTGAAGTTCGAGTTCGTATGCCTCCCAATCGGTGATGGGATATTTAGCCACCCCCGAATCCATGGCAGCTTTTGCCACGGCAGGAGCAATTGTGGTGATCAGCCTAGGATCCAGCGGCTTTGGAATCAGATAATATCTACCAAAACCTAATTTAGTATCTCCATACGCTTTGTTTACGATGTCCGGAACCGGCTCCTTAGCCAATTTAGCGATGGCTTTGGCTGCAGCCAGTTTCATTTCCTCGTTGATGGCAGTAGCTCGCACATCCATTGCCCCTCTAAAGATATAAGGAAATCCTATAACGTTATTCACCTGGTTGGGATAGTCGGACCTTCCGGTTGCCATGATCAAATCCTCCCTCGCAGACGTAGCCAGTTCGTAGCTGATTTCGGGATCTGGGTTAGCCAAAGCAAAGACCAAAGGATCCCTAGCCATTAGCTTGACTTGATCCTGGGTGACGGTATTCGCCGCAGACAGACCCAGGAAAACATCCGCTCCTGTCAATGCTTCGGTCAGCGTGTGGATGTCACGATCAGTTGCCAAGGCCTTACGGTTTACTTCCATATCTTCTCGGTCTGCTCTTACCACGCCTTCTTTATCACAGACGACGATATTTTCTTTTTTGACCCCGAGGCTCATATAGAAAAAAGTACAGGAAAT
>DATGMS010000195.1:0-2672 GCA_035307285.1 Cyclobacteriaceae bacterium | reverse complement strand
TAGACCCCAAGGCCTCAAAACTGGATTTCGTCAACGAACTGAAAGAAACCGATGAGTTCGGCATTCTCTACTACCTATATTTTTACAACGGCGGTGGCGTGGCTGTCGGCGACATCAACAATGATTGCTTGCCGGACATCTATTTTACCGGCAACCAAGTTCCGAATAAGCTGTTTCTAAACATGGGAAATATGGAGTTCGAGGACATCACAGCAAGTGCAGGAGTGGCGGGATCCTCGGACTGGAATACCGGAGTGACCATGGCAGATGTAAATGGGGACGGACTTCTCGATATCTACGTCTGCGCAGTGGTCGGAATCCACGGCTTGAAGGGTAAAAACGAGCTCTTTATCAACAACGGCGATCTCACTTTTACAGAGGAGGGAGAAATATACCAACTGGATTTCAAAAACTACAGCACCTCTGCAGCCTTTTTTGATTATGACAATGACGGAGATCTGGACATGTATCTACTCAATCATTCGGTGCATACCGAAAACTCCTATGGTCCAGCGGATATTAGGAATAACCGCACCGAAAATAGTGGAGACAAATTATTGAGGAATGACGGGGGGAAATTTTTCGATGTGAGTGAGGAAGCCGGAATATTTGGCGGAGCAAACGGCTATGGTCTTGGGCTGGCCGCAGCCGACTTTAACAATGACGGATTTACCGACATTTATATCAGCAACGATTTTCACGAGGACGACTATTACTACATCAATCAGGGAGATGGTTCCTTTAAAGAATTGCTGAAGGAAAAATTCAGCCAGGCAAGTAGGTTTTCCATGGGTAACGACGCAGCCGATATCAACCATGACGGTTTTATTGACATTCTCACACTGGACATGCTTCCTGAGGATGAAAAAGTGCTGAAAGCCTCCATGAGCGATGATCCCATTTATACCCACGACCTTAAAATCGAAAGGCTTAAGTATCACCCACAGTACGCCCGGAACATGTTGCAAATTAACCGTAGCGGGGAATACTTCCAGGAAACCGCCCTATACACGGGCATAGCGGCCACGGATTGGAGCTGGAGCCCTCTGTTTGCGGATTTTGACAACGATGGAAGACAGGATCTATTTATATCCACAGGCATCCCCCGCCGGCCAAATGACCATGACTACATCAGGTACATCTCTAATGAGGAAATTGAACAACGATTTAATGCTTCAACCCAACTGGATCAGAAAGCATTGGATAAGATGCCTTCAGGTAAGGTAAAGAATTATATTTTTAAAGGGGAAGATAAACTCCGGTTTTCCGATCAAACAGATGTATGGATCTCCTCCGAGGCGATAATTTCTAACGGAGCTGCTTGGGCAGATTTTGACAATGACGGAAATATGGATTTGGTGACCAATAACCTGAATGGTCCGGCCACCTTGTACCGGAACAACTCCACCGGAAATGCGGCCTATTTAAAAATAAAGCCCAATTTCACTGCTCCAAACACTTTCGGAATTGGCACTAAGGTAATCTCTTGGCACCAGGGAAAAATGCAGGTAAAACAGCAGTTTACTTCCAGAGGCTTCCAATCATCCTCTGAGCCCCTGATCCATTTTGGCTATGGCGAGCTTCATCAAATTGATTCCTTACTCGTGATATGGCCCGACAACACCTTCGAAATGAGATACGAACTCGCGGTAAACCAGACGCTCGATCTACACCCCGCCGGAGATCGCCAAAAGGTGGACTATTCGGAAATTTTCCCTAAACCTCAATTCTGGTTTGAGAAAACAGCATTGCCCGGCCTGGAGTACGAACATCAGGAAAACAGGTACATAGACTTTAACCGCCAAAAGCTTATCCCCTACAAGATTTCTGACCGAGGTCCCGCAGTGGCCGTTAAAGATCTGGATGGCGATGGCAGGGATGATGTTTTCTTTGGCGGAGCCAATTCGCAGCCTGCCAAGGTTTTTCTTCAAATCCTCAGCGGCTTTAGCGAGAGACACTTCGAGACCATTGCCAAGGATTCCCTGAATGAAGATGTGTCTGCTATTATAAAAGACTTTAATAACGACGGTAAAAATGACCTGCTTATCGTTTCCGCAGGAGGAGAGCATGCGAAAGAGGATGAAGCTTTGCGGGACAGGTTATTGATCAACGATGGCAAAGCGTTTAGCCAGCATGAGCTTCCGGATTATTTCGAAAACGGCGCTGTAGTTAAGGCCTATGACTATGACAAGGATGGAAACATCGATCTCTTTGTCGGGGGGGCAGCGGTGGCCAACGATTTTGGAAAGATCCCTAACTCCTTTCTCCTGAAAAATAATAACGGGAATTTTGAGATAGTTGAAAACAAAGAGCTGCGGAATGTAGGGATGGTGACTGATGCTGTCTGGACGGATTTTGATGGTGACGGTTGGACGGATCTTGTCGTAGTGGGAGAATGGATGAGCCCAAGGTTTTTTCAAAACCAAAACGGCGTACTAAAAGACATCACCGAAGGAATGATGGATCAGCCGTTAAATGGCCTTTGGCAATCGATCCTCCCCTTTGACATTGATGGGGATGGTGATTTGGATTATTTGTTGGGAAATTGGGGGCTCAACACCAAATTCACGGCTAAAGAAAACCATCCCTTGAGGATGTATTATGCCGATTTTGATCAAAATGGGAGTACGGAAACTATTTTGGCTTATGAAAAGAACGGAAAATACTACACC
>DATGMS010000194.1:0-4823 GCA_035307285.1 Cyclobacteriaceae bacterium | reverse complement strand
GCATTGATCATGCTCGCATAGGTATGGTAGATACTATCAGACCAACGCTGTTGCTGAAGGGTTTCTTCCGAAGTGGCCAATTTTTCTCTAGCTTCCAATAATAAGGTGGCCACTAAGTCAATTACCACACCGGCACATTCTCCCACGCCTATTGCTGTAACATAGGTTTGGTCATTGCCCCAATCTGTAAAGTCAGACTCCACAATGTCTTCAGTGCTGGCCAATGATTTAAGAATATCGTAAAAATAAATCTGTCCCATCCTGTCATAATATTCCAGGAACGCTTCATTCTCCAAGGCATTTTCTTCGTAATCGTTGAGAAGTATCCTCAACGACTGTGGGCCCCTCTTGCTGGGTATTTTAATCACCTTATCGGCAAATCTCCCCTCTCCATCTCCCAAAGTACCACCGCCCAACAACACCTGCAAGGCAGGAACAACGGATTTACCCACCTTCATGGACATCCCTTGATAGCCGATGGAGGCCATATTATGTTGTCCACAGGCATTCATACATCCCGATATCTTAATGTTCAGGTCCTTGTTGAACAAATATTGAGGATACTCATTGAACACCACATCTTCCAGAACCTGCGCAGCACCGGTACTGCTGGCAATGCCTAAATTGCAGGTATCTGTACCTGGACATGCTGTAATGTCTCCCAAAGTATCGTAGCCATAAGCTACCATATTCAGTTTCTTCAGTTCCTGATAGAAGAAAGGTATCAATTCTTCCTTCACATCCCGGATGATGAAATTTTGTCTTAAGGTGAACCTCAACTCATTGTTGCCATAGGCTTTAATTAGATGCGCCAATTGTCGAGCTTCTTTTGTGTAGAAATCCCCCAAATGGATTTTAACTCCGATAGAAACATACCCCTTCTGCTTTTGGGGAAGAATATTGGTCAGCTTCCAACGCTCGTAGGCCAATTCAATAGGCTCTTCAATCAAAGGAACTTCAGGATTCGGAAGCGACTGAAGTGCTTCGTAACTCTTATAATCTATGGGATAGCTTTTAAAAGGTAGTGCTTTCTGCTCTTCATTGACCTTTTGCAAAAACTCTTCCGGTCCCCAGGCTTTGATGAGGAATTTCATTCTCGCTTTCATCCTCTTGGCCCTTTCGCCGTAGCGGTCAAAGATTCTGATTACCCCTTCGATAAAAGGGATCAGCTGATCTGCTTCAAGGAAATCCAAGACACTATCCGCGGACCGGGGTTGGGACCCAAGGCCGCCGCCTAAAAGGACTTTGAATCCCCGAAGCTCTTCACCGCCTACTTCTTTGATCTTTGGGATAAACCCAAGGTCATGCAAGTAACTTAGCGCCGTATCTTCATCGCTGGACGAAAAGGCAATTTTAAACTTCCTGCCCATCTCCTGATTAACGGGATTCCTGAGCAAATACCTAAAAGCGGCATCGGCGTAGGGAGTGACGTCGAAAGGCTCGTTGGGATCAACGCCTGCTCGCTCGGATGCCGTAATATTTCTCACGGTATTTCCACAAGCCTCGCGGATGGTAACATCATCTCTGTCCAGTTCCGCCCAAAGCTCAGGCGTTCTATCAAGACTTACATAATGGATCTGTATGTCCTGCCTGGTGGTGATATGTAGTCTCCCTGTAGAATACTTGTCAGATACCTCGCAGATTCTAAGAAGTTTTTCCGAAGTAACTTTCCCATAAGGTAGTTTGATTCTAACCATTTGGACACCCGGCTGCCGTTGCCCGTAAATGCCCCGCGCCAGTCTCAGGCTTTTGAATTTATCTTCGTCGATCTTTCCGTTCCTGAAAAGCTCGATTTTATTAGCCAATTCAATGACGTCTTTTTCGACTATGGGATTTTCTAATTCTGTTCTAAAACTTTGCATGATGATGTTCTTTTCATTACCCGACGCATCTATAGACGAGACGGGGGTTTTTTGGATCAAGAATTACATTTTGCTGACCGCATTCTCGTTGGATAGGACATTTGAATGCAGTCCACACTCTTTATGGGAGGCTTCCCACCACCATCTGCCGGCTCTTGGATCCTCTCCTGGGGATATCGCCCGGGTACAGGGAGCACAACCGATACTTACAAATCCTTTGTCGTGAAGGGGGTTATAAGGAATATTGTGTTGGTCAATGTAAGCAAGCATCTCATCCATTGTCCAATCAAGAAGAGGGTTGAACTTGAGGATCTGGTTGCCCTCATCCCATTCCAACTTCTTCATCGCACCACGGTTGGAACTCTGTTCCGCTCGTAACCCTGTGATCCAGATACTATTACCTTTCAGAGCTCTCTTTAATGGCTCGACCTTCCTTATATAGCAACATCCTTTTCTGTTTTCCGGAGACTCATAAAAGGCATTGATGCCTTTAGTCCTGACAAAATCTTCCACAGAAGCGGTATTGGGATAGTAAGTCTTGATATCCAAATGGTATTTGACGATCGTCCTAGCGAGAAGATCATAGGTTTCGTAGAACAGCCGACCGGTGTCAAGGGTAAAAATGTTGACATCCAAATGGTTTTTGGAGATCATTTGAGTGATCACCTGATCCTCTTGGCCTAAAGATGTAGAAAACACCACTTTATCTGGGAATAGGTCGCATAGCAGAGCAATGGCTTCCACAGGGCTAAGTTCTTCTATTTGCTGGGAGAGATTTTCTATCGAGCTTGACTGGATCATAGTTTTATTTCAATAGCTATCTTGCAAAATTATACAAAACCTATCAAATATATAGACTAAATGGAAAAAAATTACCATTCTTCTTGCACGATATCTTGTAAGCTCTTCATGCTGAGTATCTTAAGTGTCTCATCCCGCACTTGGGCCATGACTTTATTGAGGCCACAGGTTGCCTGATCGTGGCATTCTTCACAGGGCTCATAGTAGTTGAGGCTCACACAGGGGAGGAGTGCAATTGGCCCGTCGAGCATCCGGATAACCGTGGATAAAGGAACATCTTTAGCCTCCTTGATCAAATAATATCCACCGCCTTTGCCCTTCTTACTGCCAAGGAAGCCGGCCTTCTTGAGCTCTAAAAGTATATTCTCCAAAAACTTATGGGAGATCCCATATTCCTGAGATATTTCCTGAATCAAAATGGCCCCCTTTTCTTTATGCTTACTGAGGTAAGTCAATGCGTGCAAAGCGTATTTGGTCTTTTTAGATAACATACACAAAAATAGGATTTTTATTTAAGGTAGCATTAATTCCCTTAGCAATCAAGTTTAACCAAGAGGAGCTTGACGCCCCAGCAACTCAGTGGATCTATACTGACTACGCCTCATTAAAAACCGGAAAACAGCAATAATACGTGTTGACATATTCTTAATCAGCACCATCAGGACCTAGTCGATTTTATACATACTTCAACAAAAACTCCATTTACATAATTTATCTATAATTATTACTGATTTCTGTTAAAATATTTGTATTGAAACAACACATCTATTACCTTTGAATTATTAAACAAAGACAAAAAGAAGTCTTTTATACTGTAGGGTGTTGAAATTGGCAGACAAGCCCTCCTGTCCCGGGGGTGGAGATCCCAGAACAAAGCAAACATCGAGCTCGTGTTTGCCTAACTGCTCCGTGGAGGTTCGAGTCCTTCTCCTACAGCTGGTTATTTTGGGTTTATTGTTAATTGATTAAAGCTATGGGGCGATGTCCCATAGCTTTATTTTTTTTGCAGGCCACGTTGAGCAGGAAGAATAGGAAGTCCTGAGTTTTGAGCTGTGTGAAGGACATTTAAAATTCCGGATCCCTCCTAAAAACCTGCATAATCAATAAAAAATAGGAGTGGATAATATCAAGCCAGATCAGGCTATTTATTTTTTTTGATGTTCTGATTTATTTTTTTCCATGTACGCACAATTTTCAGTATTTAATTCGTTAAGTAAATTAAGAAGAAGGGGAAAACAACAGACACCGGTGAAAACACCATAGAATAAGAATAAGGCAAAAACGCTGGTGATTATTGTGAATACCTCAATTTAACAATATTTTAATTAAAATATTTGTAACGCATCACCTTAATCATTACCTTTGTGTCATTGAATTAGTAAAAATACTGTAGGGCAATAAGCAACCCACCTATTGCTCGGTTTGGAGAACTAAGGATGTTAAACCGGTGATCCAAGTAGGTTCGAATCCTTCCCTACAGCTGGTTATTTTGGGTTTATTGTTAATTGATTAAAGCTATGGAGCACTGTTCCATAGCTTTATTTTTTTTAAATACAATTGCTTTTTGAGGATCAAGAAAATACCTCTAGAGAACACAAAGTACCACGCCCCCTTTTGATAGTTAGGGAAAGCCGCTATCTATGTGAAAAGACAGTATGTCTTCAACTGACTAGTTTCGCGATCTTTGCTCCTCTAAATTCTTCTGGTGATAGAAAAAATTTTACCTCTTTATCATTTGATTCCCAAACCTTACTTCTTGATCACTTTGAAAACATCTTTTTCACCATCCCTTGTCTCGACAACAATCACATAATTCCCTGGTTTTAAACCCACCAGATCCACTTCATACCGGTTATCATTCATCATCTCCGGCTTCACCTCTTTATTTACCAAATAATCGTTGCTGACCAACCACAAGCCCACTACTTCACTCTTCGAAAAGAACCTGATCTTGTCCATGGTAGGATTGGGGAAAGGCAGGAATCCTGTGGCATAGAACGGGTTGTCCACCCTCATCACTTCCGAATATTCATAGGCGCCATCCAGATCCACCTGCCGGATGCGGTAGTACACCTTGCTGGCCATAAATTGGTTGTCCGTAAAATCATAGCTGATTTTCTCGGTGGAATTGCCCTGCGCCAGTACCGAGTTGTCGAACAT
>DATGMS010000193.1:0-7185 GCA_035307285.1 Cyclobacteriaceae bacterium | reverse complement strand
AGAAATCGATTAAACATATTCGAAGATACCGTACTCGGTTTGGAGCGTCACCTTTTTGGACTCACCTTCCTGAACCCTCCCGATGATCTGTGCATCTACGCCGTGGAATTCGGCAATATCAATGACCTCTTCGGCATATTTTTCCTCCAGGTAAACCTCCATCCGGTGGCCCATGTTGAATACTTTATACATCTCCTTCCAGTCAGTTCCACTTTCTTCTTGGATGATTTTAAATAAAGGAGGGGTGTCGAAAAGGTTGTCTTTGACTACGTGAAGATCGTCAATGAAATGAAGCACTTTGGTCTGCGCGCCGCCACTGCAATGAACCAGACCGTGGATGTGGGGCCTAAGGTATTTTAATACTTCCACCATAATAGGTGCATAGGTACGGGTAGGGGAGAGCACTAACTTTCCCATGTCCAGTGCGGTTCCGGGTGCAGGATCAGTTAAATTATACTTACCGCTATACACCAACTCCTCAGGAAGTTGGGGATCAAAGCTTTCCGGATATTTCGTTTTTAGGGTTTTATTAAATACGTCATGCCTGGCCGAGGTAAGTCCGTTGCTTCCCATCCCCCCATTGTAGCTGGTTTCATATTTTGCCTGCCCAAAGGAAGAGATCCCCACGATCACATCACCCGCTTGGATGTTGTCATTGGAGATGACCTCATTTCGGGGCATTCTGGCAATGACCGTACTGTCCACGATGACGGTTCTTACCAAATCACCTACATCGGCCGTTTCACCACCGGTTAGCACTACATTAACTCCATTATCACGCAGCATTTGTAGTACCTCCTCTGTGCCGTTGATAATGGCAGAGACGACTTCGCCGGGGATAAGGTTTTTGTTTCTTCCAATAGTAGAAGACACAAGGATATTGTTGATGGCGCCCACACAAAGGAGGTCGTCAATATTCATAATGATCGCGTCTTGGGCAATTCCTTTCCAAACACTTAAGTCGCCCGTTTCTTTCCAGTAGAGGTAGGCCAGGGAAGATTTGGTCCCGGCACCGTCCGCATGCATGATGTTACAGAACTTAGGATCGTTGCCCAAGCTGTCCTCTACGATTTTGCAGAAAGCCTTTGGATAAAGCCCTTTGTCCAAATGGGCAATGGCCTGGTGAACATCTTCTTTGGAGGCAGAAACTCCCCGTTGCATGTATCTTTCGTTCATGGGAAACTAGTATTGGTCGACGGACAAAGTTAAGGAAATAAAGGGGGATTGGAATACCTCTATAGACAAAGTAAAGCTCGGATGATCTATAATTCTTTGGATTGAACAGGGAGATTCTCTTTCATCTCTTAAAGCTCTGAGTGTTTTTTTGATGAGCAGGTCAAAAATGGTCCTTGAAGTTATCAAATCACCTCAACCCGCCAATAGCTTCGTGAAGAATTGAAAGGCTACGCCTGCTATCACGCCTAAAACGATGATCAGCGGAGAAGGGATTTTGCTGTATTGAAGCAGGAAGAAGGTGCCTATAATGGCAATAATGTTAAAAAGGTTGTTGTCCAAAGGTTCGAACAGCAAATAGGCCGCTGCGATCAACATGCCACAGCTCACTGCATTAATACCTTCCAAGGCCGCCCGCACGGGGCGGTATTTTTTTAGTTCATCCCAAAACCGAATAACAAAGAATATCAAAAACGTCCCCGGTAGGAAAATCCCCATTGCTGCGATTAACCCTCCAGTCACCATTCCCATTATCCCATACTCCCGCATGGCCAGACTACCTATATAGGAACTGATGCTGAAGGTGGGGCCGGGGACGCTTTGAGAAATCGCATAACCGGTCAGGAATTCTTCGGAATTCAAATAGTTTTTAAATTCAACAAACTCGGTGAACAAGTAAGGAACGAGTACTTGTCCGCCCCCAAAAATCAGGCTGCCGTTCCGGTAAAAATTCTCAAACAATCTAATTGGCAATAAACGGGTGTAATGTCCCAGAAGCGCAGCAAAAATCAAAACCCCCGCCCAAAGGAAGAAGTTTGACCATTGAATATTTAATTTGGGTTCTTCAGTGGTGATGGGCTGCCTACGGTAATTCAGGGAGGTGATGATACCGCCAATCACCAACATTACCGGAAAGATAAAGGGAGAATTATAAAAGAAGGCTACAAAGGCTGCAATCATCATCAATACCGCTGCTTCCGTGGTCTTGATCATTTTGCCTACAGTCACCTTGGCGGCAAAGATGATGTAGCCGATCGCCATGGGCTGGATAAATTTGGCGAAATCCAAGGAACCTACTGTATTTTCTTGTAGGAAGTTAATCATTAAGGCAGCGGAAATCATCAAAACCGTGGCTGGAAGAACCCATACCAAAAGAGAAAGATAGGCCAATGGAGGGCCACCGACCCTATACCCTACGGCGGCAATGGTCTGGGTGGAGGTGGGTCCTGGCAGTACCTGGCAGAGGGCATTTAATTCCCAAAGATCATTTTCAGAAATGTACCTTCTTTTTTTTACCATGATATCCAATACCATGGCCAAAAAAGCCTGTGGCCCACCAAAGGCAGTGACGGAGAGCAACAAAACGTCCTTTAAGTAAAGATAATATTTTACCCTCCTTACCACTTGAGGTTATTTCTTTAAACCAAGTTCCCTTAGGCGCTCATCCAAAAATTCTCCGGCAGAGGCATCTTCGAATTGTTTGGGATGGTTTTCATCCACGCAGTTCTCCAGGCAACTAAGATCCATTTCGGATCGAGGATGCATAAAGAAGGGGATTGAATACCGGCTACTGTTCATTTTCTCCCGCGCAGGATTGACCACTCTATGGATAGTGGATTTTAGTTTATGATTAGTAAGTCTCTCCAACATGTCCCCCACGTTGACTACTAATTGGTCTGGGAGAGCGGTGATGGGGATCCATTTCCCGTCTTTTCTCAGAACCTGCAGTCCATCGGCACTGGCTCCCATCAGCAGGGTGATAAGATTGATGTCGCCATGTTCGGCTGCCCTTACAGCATCAGCGGGAACCTCCTCTGGATTTTCGATGGGGAAATAATGGATTTGTCTGAGAATAGAATTGCCGTGCCGTACCTTTTCTTCAAAATAATCTTCAGGAAGTTCCAGATAGAGGGCAATAGCTTTTAGCATCTCCTTTCCGGCTTTTTCGATTGTTTTATAGACCTCAAGGGCAATCTCTTTAAATTCAGGAGTCTCTTCCGGCCAAACATTTTGCGGATAGGTTTCTTTAACAGGATCTGAATCGGGAATGTCCTCTAGTTCCTGACCTACGTGATAAAACTCCTTAAGATCACCGGTGTTTCTTCCTTTGGCATGTTCCTTGCCTTTTCCGGTATAGCCCCGTTGAAAGCCGATTTCAGGTCGTTCATACTGTAGCTTGACCTCGTCGGCGAGCTGGAAAAAATCTTTGATAATAGCATAGAGCTTATTTTGAAGTTCTTCCGTCAAACCATGGTTTTTGATGGCAACAAAACCTATATTATTGTAAGCTTGGCCCAACGCTTGGACAAAGGCCGCTTTCTTCCCAGGATCACCAGAAGTAAAGTCAGCGAGGTCTAGGGAAGGTATGTCGTCATATAAAATATCGCTCATAATATTCGTATTTGTTATGCAATGTAGTTCATTTTCGCCTAAAATTAAATACCTTTAAGTTATACTCACCCCGCTTATGAAGAAGAATTTTTTGCTTTGTCTTTTATTCTCTTTGGTTATATTCACTTGGACGTCTTGTGGGACCGACAAAAAAGAAACAGTTCAGGAAGGTCAAAATGAGGCGTTGGAGCAAGACGAAGAAGAATCTTCTGCTGTTGCGTTTGAAAAACATGAAGTGATGGCCTATCCCGATGCGATCATAGAGATGTACAGTCCATTGGGTAACGAGAATTTTGATGTTGGAAGAGTTCCTTTTGAGTTCAATATTAAAAATTATCCTTTTAATGAAGGTTTAAAAGGTTTTCAATTTCGGGTTTCTTTCAACGGGAACAACCCGATAGGTTTCAATTTGCCGATTTTTCAAAGAGAGTTTAACCCTGGGGCTTATAGAGCGGTGGCTTATTTGATAGACAGGGAGGGCCTTGCGCTGAAAGAATTTGGCAATTATGTAGATCGGGATTTTACCGTTGGGGAATCTCAACCTTTTCCGGAATCCAACGAGCCGTATATGATACTCAACTTACCCTTGGAGGGCCAAACTTATTCCGGTGAAGAAGAGCTGATTGTAGATTATTTGTTGATTGGGGGAGGCTTAAAGGAAGATGGATTGAAAGTTATTGTGGAGGTAAACGGGCAGCAACATGAAGTGACTGAATTGTCCGCTATCACGGTAAAAAATCTTCCTCCGGGAAAACATGAGGTTAAGGTGTCTCTTGTAAAAAGAGGCGGGGACCAGTTGGACGGTATATTCACCACTGCGAAAAGATCGGTAACAATTAATTAGAGGGCGAGCGTGCGGCCGGAGCACAAAGGGTTAACGGGTTTCGGAAGCCCTTATAATCGCAAGGTTGATTCAAAATGCCCCGTGCGAAAATTCGAGAGGTTTCTTATCGTTTTCATGCTTGGCAAAAGCTTTTTTAGCAATGATTTGACAATTAAAGAAGATGAAGAGTGAATTTGTTCCCAAGTTACTGTCGATAATCCGGTTGGGAATTTCAAAGAAGCAGCTTTACAATGACATTATAGCAGGTGTAATAGTGGGGATTGTGGCATTGCCTTTGGCCATAGCTTTTGCCATCGCATCTGGTGTTTCCCCGGAAAAAGGTTTGGTGACTGCCATTGTCGCCGGTCTTGTTGTCTCTGTTATGGGCGGTAGCCGGGTACAAATCGGTGGGCCCACGGGTGCCTTTATCGTCATAGTGTATGCAGTGGTACAGGAACATGGTGTTGGGGGACTTACCATTGCTACCTTTATGGCCGGATTTATCATTCTGGCCATGGGCTTTGCTAAATTGGGCAACTACCTGAAATTTATACCCTATCCCCTAATTGTTGGGTTTACGAGCGGAATAGCGCTGATTATTTTTTCTTCTCAAGTAAAAGATTTTTTGGGGCTCCCAATCGAAAACCTTCCGGCGGATTTTGTTGAAAAATGGAGTGTATATGCTGTAAATCTTCACCATACCAATTGGGTTGCATGTGCAATTGCAGTATGCACCGTGTTAGTGTCCTTTAATTTTCACTATATATCAAAAAAAATCCCAGGATCCATTGTAGCAATTGCTCTGAGCACCGTCGTCGTGTACTTTTTTGGCCTTCCTGTTGAAACCATTGAATCAAGTTTTGGTGAAATCCCAAACAGTATTTCGCTTCCCGTTATTCCCGAGATCAACTTGCAAACTATACAGGCGCTGATCCAGCCAGCCATTGCTATTGCCTTATTGGGAAGTATAGAGTCCCTGCTGTCTGCGGTGGTGGCTGACGGGATGATTGGCGGTCGTCATCGGTCTAATATGGAACTTGTGGCTCAGGGAACAGCCAATATTTTTTCGGGGCTGTTTGGAGGAATTCCTGCCACAGGCGCCATCGCCCGCACAGCGACCAATATAAAAAATGGAGGAAGAACTCCAATAGCGGGAATAGTTCATGCCCTTGTCCTTTTATTGATTATGTTGGTATTAGGACCTGTGGCGAAGTTAATTCCACTGGCCTGTCTGGCGGGTATTTTAGTAGTAGTGGCCTGGCATATGGGAGAATGGCATCATTTCTTTTCCATGATGAAAAGCAACCGGATGGATGTAATAGTTTTGCTCACCACTTTTTTCCTGACCGTGTTCTTTGACCTGATTATTGCCATACAGATTGGGATGGTTTTAGCAAGTTTTATTTTTATGAAGCGGATGAGCGAGGCTACATCTATTTACAAATCATCTGATTTGATGCATTTGAACGATACAGAGAACGAAGTTCTATTTGAAGATGAGCTGGCTTCAATTCCTGAGGGGGTGGCTTTGTATGAAATCAATGGACCTTTGTTTTTTGGGGCCTCACAGAAGTTTCAGGAGGTGATCGGTGATTTGCATCAGCGTCCGAAAATATTAATTCTTCGAATGAGAAATGTTCCTTTTATCGATGCCACGGCCATCAATAGGTTGGGAGAAATGTGCAGCCAACTGCAGAGCAAGGGCACCACAATTATTATCTCCGGAGCCAATCATGATGTCAAAAAGGAACTTCTAAAGGCGAACGTGTACAGCCAACTGGGCAAGTATAACATTCACGACAATATTCATGATGCCCTAAACCGCGCCTTAGAAGTTATTCAGGAAAACCCTGCGGAGAAATAGAAAGTGGGAGGGGCTTTAATTAAAGGGAAGGTTTGGCCTTATACACTTTTTCCGCCTTTAATTCGTCCCCGACCAATTTTCCTATAATGTCGTATTTATCCAAAGTAAGACAGAAATCAATATCCTCTTCAATATTGTGGTTTTGTAGTCTTTTGGCGTGGGAGGCTTGATGGAGAAAGCTGCCAAGGTCATGTTGTACCGATTCGTATAGAACTTTCATTGCCAAAGCCCCGTCGCAGTCAAAAGTATGGCTTTGGGAGAGAACCGAAACCAAAGCCCCCGCATAGAGAGAATCTTCCAGATTAAACCTTCCTTTCCAGCCGGCGCAGTGGATAATGAGATCATTATTCTTAAGGGACAAATAATCGGCAGTAGCCTGGAGGTTCAAAAAAGCGCCAATAAGTACTTCGGCAGATCCATTTCTGGATTTGTCAATGGCCAAGGTTCCATTGGTTGTGGTTACCGCAATTTTTTGATTCTTGTGTACTTGATTCAGGTAGCTTAAGGGAGAATTCCCCAGTTTAAAACCTTCTGCGGGAAGTCCGTTTCTTTCACCAGCTATCAAATATCCCTGGGTTGTGTAGTTTCTACAGGTTTCCAGATCCGCAACGGGGGTAATGGATATAACGCCATTGGCCAAAGCAGTAATCATGGTAGAGGTGGCACGGAAAATGTCCACCACCACCACTATCTTGTCACGTTGGTCATATAAATGAATGAGTTCAGGACTCAGGCAGACTTCTATTTTTCTCATATTGTAACTTTGGAAGGCCGGAGACCCTGCCTACCGGCAGGCAGGCGAGGACGGAAGAATGCGCCTAGTATCTCTGATTTCCTATTCTTTAATAAATTCGCTTACAAACAGTGGCATTTTACACGCTACTAGGACAAAGAGGCACAAAGACTTTTAACGTAATGGTTGCTTCGGTCTCCG
>DATGMS010000192.1:0-2887 GCA_035307285.1 Cyclobacteriaceae bacterium | reverse complement strand
GGAAACCGCCCGCCAAGGATTTCTGGAGGCCAATAACTATCATCTAATGAAGAGAAGGTCACCGGTCTTTGACGTTGAATTGGTGGGAAATGGCGAGGAAGTGGAACTCGATGACGGCTTGTACACCATTCGGCCGCAACGAAGCATCCAAAAATTCCAGGAGACCGACTTGCTGGTAATTCCTCCGGTTAAAGGAGACAAGATCAAGGAAGCCCTTCGCGATAACGCTGAATTCGCCGCTTGGATAGCAGCGCAACATCAGAAGGGGGCAGAGGTAGCCAGTCTGTGTTTGGGTGCTTTTGTTCTCGGGGCCAGCGGCTTGCTCGACCACAAAAAGTGTGTGACCCACTGGAGGGCAGCAGAGGAGTTTAAAGCGCTTTTTCCCGAGACCCAGCTCCTGACCGATAGAATCATTACCGACCAGGATGGGATTTATACCGGCGGAGGTTCGTTTTCCTCTGCCAACCTTATTCTTTATCTGATTGAGAAAATGGTGGACCGCGAAACCGCCATTCATTGTTCCAAGCACTTTCAGATCGAAATGGGGAGAAACTCGCAATCGCCCTTTGTCATTTTTAACGGACAAAAAAACCATGGAGATGCCATCGTGCTGAAAGCCCAGTTGATATTGGAGCAGGAATACGCCAGGAACCTTAGCGTAGATCAATTGGCCGGGCAACTTTGCTTCAGTCGGCGCACCCTCGAAAGACGGTTTAAAAGCTCCACCGGAAATACCATTTCTGAATACCTGCAACGCGTACGCGTGGAAGCCGCCAAGCGGCATTTTGAAAAGGGCGGCAGTCCCATAAAAGAAGCCATGTATCTGGTGGGCTACTCCGACGCCAAATTCTTTAACGCCCTATTTAAGAAGCATGTGGGACTAAGTCCATCCGAATATCGGACAAGATACTCCGCATTTGCCCCTGCAAGTTGACGCATTAGCCTATTGAGCTG
Organism: Cyclobacteriaceae bacterium; assembly: GCA_035307285.1. Classification (GTDB taxonomy): domain Bacteria; phylum Bacteroidota; class Bacteroidia; order Cytophagales; family Cyclobacteriaceae; genus DATGMS01. The sequence continues at coordinate 1,933 of DATGMS010000192.1, read as the reverse complement.
CCTTTTCAGTCGCCCTACCTTTGTTTTGAATATTAATTTAAAACAAGCGTACTATGAAAAATGCAGTGAAACCCTATTTACACTTCGAGGACAATTGCATGGAAGCCATGCAGTACTATCAAAAGGTATTTGGTGGAGACCTGGATATCAGGAAAGTTTCTGAATCGCCCGTGGCAAGTCAATTTCCGGAAGAAATTCAAAATCAAGTTATGCATGCTTGTCTAAAAAACGATGCTTTTATCGTCATGGCTTCCGATATGTGCGGCATGGGCGAGCGCAAGCCAGGCAACTCTGTGGAGATGAATTTGGATTGTTCCTCAGAAGCGGAGATCAGGGAGCTGTACACCAGTTTGTCTGAAGGCGGACAAATCATAGAGGAGCTGAAGGAGCAATTCTGGGGCGACCTTTTTGTCATGGTGGCCGACCGCTTTGGTGTTCGATGGATGCTGACCTATACCCTGAACGGGAAGTAGGTTGTATTTCTTTCCTGTTACGCAGTTGCTATTCTTTTTCGTTTGTCGTAGATTTGTAACAAATTTAATTTTTGAAAGACAATCTATTTCATGAAAGCGAATATTGGGAAAAATATTGCTGAATTCCGTAAAGCACAGGGCTTTACTCAAGATAGCCTCGCGTTATATCTTGGGGTGTCACGGGTCCAAATCTCACATTTTGAACGGGGGGAGCGTGATATTTCTGTTACAGAATTGACCAAGTTGGCTGATTTGTTCGGAGTGGAGTTAGCAGATTTGCTCGAGGAGGATGCAGGTATTCGAAGCATTAATCTGGCTTTTGCATTTAGAAGCGATAATGCCGTATCTGATTTGGAGCAGATTGCCTCTTTTAAAAAGCTTGTTCTTAATTATCTCAAAATGCAGCGCATCAATGAACATTAGAATAGAAAAGGCTGCCTCTGAGTTTCGAACAAGGCATGGGTTTACGAACTTAGACCCCATTCGCTTAAAAAGTTTACTTCTTAAACTTAATGTCATTACCATCTTCAAGCCCCTTTCCGAGAACTTATCTGGAATGGCGGTCAAGGAAGGGGATTATCGTTTTATGCTGATTAATTCCAGGCATTCCATAGGTCGGCAGCACTTTTCGATATGTCATGAGTTATATCACCTTTATATCCAGAAAGACTTTATTCCCCACCACTGTTCGGCCGGATTATTTGACAAAAAGACAGAACATGAGTATAAGGCAGATTTGTTTGCAGCTTACCTGCTGATGCCAAAGGATGGGATAATAAATCTGATACCGGAATGCGAGCTTGATAAGGATCGTATCACCCTGGAAACCATCCTTAAGATAGAGCATTACTTTAGTTGTTCACGAAATGCGTTATTGGTCAGGTTAAAGGAATTGAAATTAATTTCACAAGTTAGTGTTGAGAGATTTAAAGTCGAAATCATTAAATCTGCGAAAAAGTATGGTTATGATGCCTCTCTTTATAGGTCTGGTAATGAAGGTGTAATAGTCGGCGATTTTGGCACTTTGGCCAAACAGCTTTTTGATAAAGAAAAGATTTCCGAAGGCCACTATTTTGATTTGATGAACAGCATTGGCTTTGATGCCCTTAATGATTCAGATGAAGCTTATTGAAGAACTCAATTTTTCAGGTGATTTCGAAGTGATTAAAGAGTATGCCCGACTTAAAAGGATGTTTGGAGCCGGAGAGAGTGCCTGCATGGCCTATTGCAAATTTCATCGTGATGTATTGGCAAGCAGCAATCTAAAAGACATTAAGGATTACTGTATGGAGAATGAGATTACTTACCTAACAACAATGGATTTTCTTAATGCAGCCTTCGAAAGGAAATTGCTCAATGAAGCAGCCTGTAACAGCTTTATTTCTGATGTTTTGTCAAAAGGCAGTAAACTGCCTTTTAAGACCCTTGCTGATTTTAGAATGTCTCTTTCTTAAATGATG
>DATGMS010000191.1:0-2612 GCA_035307285.1 Cyclobacteriaceae bacterium | reverse complement strand
GTCCGGGATGGCTATCCAGTGTGGGAGACCAGCTATACCAACCTCCTTTATTATCAATTGATCAAAGAACAGGCAGAAGAAGAGGGAGCGTTATTTTATCAAGGTGTGGCTAAGGTCATGCAAGGATGGCATTTTTTAAGGCTGGTAGACATCTATAACAATGTGCCCTTTGATGAGGCGCTGCGGGGAACAGAATTTTCTACCCCTAAATACGAGTCGGGCCAAGCAGTATATGAGAAATCCATCAATTTAATAACCGAAGGGATACAAGACCTTAAAAATGCCCCCGCAGGAACAGAAGCGGGAAGCGATGATATTCTTTTCAAAGGCAATAAAACCTTATGGGCGAAGTTTGGAAATACCATTAAACTTCGGGCATTAGTAAGGCAGAGTGAAGCGGGCAACGAGGAATATATTCAATCTGAAATGGCTACTATATCAGCGGAAGGAAGCGGATTCATTGGTGCAGGAGAAAGCGTCCTCGCCCAGCCAGGCTATCTGAATACGGCGTCCAAGCTGAATCCCTTTTGGGAAAGCTATTATAGAAATGTGGAAGGTGCGGTTACGGTAAACTATCAGGATATCCGCCCCACGGAATTTGCCATAGCACAATACGAACAACGAAATGACCCCAGACTGTCCGAGCTGTACACGGAGGTTCAGGGAACTTACAAAGGCGTAAGGTTCGGAGATCCGGTGGTCGACCATGATAAGTATGGAAGAGGGGTGACTTCTGCTTTCAAAGGACCGCAAGAAAACAACGGACAGCCGGCGGCAATCTTCAAAAGCTCCACACAACCATCCGTTTTGATGGGTTCATTTGAAAGTCTATTCCTGCAGGCAGAAGCAGCCCAAAGAGGCTGGCTGAACTCCTCCGCCAAGGAATTGTATGAAGCAGCCATCGGAGAGTCCTTCCTTTATATGGAAGCCGATCTAGACGAACTTTCTTCATATTTAGGACAAGCATCTGTGGGATTTGACAATTCGATAAACAGAATTATCGAACAAAAATGGTTGGCTTTGAACAGCATCAGTAGCATCGAGGCTTGGAATGACTACCGAAGGACCGGGCTGCCCGCCATACCGAATTCTCTCCAAGCTCCAACAGCCAATGCAAGGCCATTGCGGATGATGTACCCGGAGACAGAAAGAATGACGAATAACGAAGAAGCCTCCAAACAGGGAAATGATTTGGTGACGGAAGGAAAAGTATGGTGGGACCAATAAAAGAGGGAAGACGGGAGACCAAAGACCGGAGAAGCAATGGTGGGAAGGTTTTCCGTGGAAATAGAATAGCATCATTAAGAAAATGAGTTGGAAAAATTCGGAACTATAAGCAACAACCTATGTCAAAATCAATGAAGGAAAAAACGGGCTGGCAAAAAACCAGGAAATTTTTCAACGATGTCCATTTATGGCTAGGGCTCGGCAGCGGCTTGATCATCATTGCGGTGTGTCTGAGTGGTACAATTTATACCTACAATACCGAACTTCGGGAATGGGCAGCTCCTCACCTTCATAAGGTAGAGGTACCCGAAAATGCTTCCCGAATCCCCGCCGAAATGGCGGTTGCTTCCGTCAAAGAAGTATCCGGTGGACAGGTGACGGCGATCACTATCCCCAACGACCCCCAAAGAACCTATCAGGTCAATGCCCGTGTTGAAGGAGACAACAGCAGATCAGGCACCTCCTACTATGTCAATCCCTACACCGGCGATATCACCGGCACTTCTAAGGAGAAAACCGCTACAGGCGAATTCATGGGTTATATGTTCAGTCTCCACCGTTGGCTGTTGCTGGACAAGATCGAAGAGCCGTTAATAGGCGAACTGCCCAATCGGACGTTGGGAAGTTACATTTCTGGCACCGCTACTATATTGTTTACACTGGGAGTAATTACTGGGATAATCATCTGGTTTCCGCAAAAGATCAAAAACTGGAAGCAAGGCTTGAAAATCAAATGGAGCGGCAACTGGAAACGAATCAACCATGACCTCCACAATACCTTGGCCTTCTATTCCCTGATCTTTTTGTTCCTAATGGGAATCACCGGACCTCAATGGTCTTTTCCATGGTATCGAACCGGCCTACAGAAGACCCTTGGTACGTATAAGGAAGCCCCTGCCCGATCTGAATCCGGCCGAGGCAGCGCTGGAGGAGACGGCGCCCGAAAAGAAAAAGCGGAAACAGTTGCGGTCAATTATCTATCCATCGAAGAATATATTTCATCCGCGGATGCTGCGCTTCCTTATAAGGGAGACTATCGCATCACCCTACCCAAAGACGGGGACACTAAAATAGAGATCAGCAAAAACAAAACGGGTTTTTTTGCCCCTTCTGCTTCCGATAAAATAAGCCTGGATGCCGCTACCTCAGAGGTGATTTCCACGGATATCTTTCGGGAAAAGCCTTTTAACGAACGGGTAGCAGGCTCCATTAAAGCACTTCATATCGGTGATATTTATGGGCCATTCAGTAAGCTGTTGTATTTCTTTGCCTGTCTTATAGCCACCAGTTTGCCCATTACCGGGACAATCATCTGGCTGAACAAACTCAAAAAGAAAGGCAAGCGTAAAGTCAAATCAGGCAAGGCCACCACCCTACAGACCACA
>DATGMS010000190.1:0-4269 GCA_035307285.1 Cyclobacteriaceae bacterium | reverse complement strand
TGAGAGGGATAGGATGAGGTAATAAGGAGAAAATTCTACCTTTTCTTCCTCCTGATCGAAAAATTCCCATAAATTTGGAAACCCGTTATTCCGTTAGTACTAATCTTCAAATTATGTCCCTTTCAAGCCCTATTAATTTTGCCAGTTGGATCGAAGAAAACCGCCACTTGTTAAAACCACCTATTGGAAACCAGCAGGTCTTCAAGGATAACAAGGACTTTATCGTTATGGTAGTTGGTGGTCCCAATTCCCGAAAGGATTATCATTATAACGAAGGGGAAGAAGTTTTTTATCAACTCGAAGGTGACATTGTCCTTAAGGTAATTGACGAAGGTAAGCCCAGGGACATCCATATTAAGGCCGGCGACATGTTCCTCTTACCGCCTAGAGTACCACATAGCCCCAGACGGCCAGCCAATACTTTGGGAGTGGTGTTTGAAAGATATAGAAGAGAAGGTGAGATAGATGGCTTTATCTGGCATTGCGAGAACTGCGGAAACAAGCTTTATGAGGAATACGCAGAGGTCACCGACATCGTCCAACAACTTCCGCCGATTATGGATAGGTTTTGGAACAGTCCGGAAAACACTACCTGCTCAGAATGCGGTACAAAAATGGAAAAGTAAGGAAGAATAACTCCTTCTTCCTATAGTATAATCACCCGTTACGATGAAATTTGAATTCTCAGAGCAGTTTGCCCGGAAAATGGACGAAGATGATCCCCTTAAGGACTTTTCGGACCATTTTTTTTATCCAAAGATAGACGGGGGAAAAGCCATTTATTTCTGCGGCAATTCTTTGGGTCTTCAGCCCAAGTTGGTACAACGTTATCTTCAGATGGAGTTGGATGCTTGGGCGGAAAAGGGTGTCGAGGGCCACTTCGCAGGGAAGAGCCCTTGGTTAGATGCGCGATTAAGGTCCAAGCCCATCTTAGCGGCAATATTAGGCGCCAAAGAGCAGGAAGTAGTGGCTATGGGCAGTCTCACCGCCAATCTCCATCTGTTGATGGTATCATTTTATCAGCCTACCCCAAAACGTTTCAAAATCATCACCGAAGCCGATGCATTTCCATCGGATCAATACCTACTTGAATCCCAGGTGAGATTTCACGGCTTTGATCCCAAGGAAGCCATTGTCGAGATCAAGCCCCGCTCAGGAGAACATGTACTGAGGAACGAGGACATTCTACTTGCCATTAAGGAAAACAGCGAAGAGCTGGCTCTGGTATTTATGTCAGGAGTACAGTATTATACGGGACAGTTTTTCAGTCTCCAAGCCATTGCGGAAGCGGGGATTAAAGCAGGTGCAAAGGTAGGCTTTGATCTTGCCCATGCGGCTGGAAATGTTCCTTTGAGGCTCCATGATTGGGGGGTGGATTTTGCTGCTTGGTGCAGCTACAAGTATCTCAATTCCGGCCCAGGTAACGTCGGAGGCATCTTTGTACATGAGAAACATGCCCATCAATCCAATCTACAGCGGTTTGCCGGATGGTGGGGCCATGACGAAAAGGAGAGATTTAAAATGGAGGGTAATTTTAAGCCGATGACAGGAGTGGACGGGTGGCAGGTTTCCAACAACAATGTACTGGCATTGGCGGCCCATCAGGCTTCCTTGGAGCTATTCGAAAAAGCAGGGATGGCCAGAATACGTCACAAGAGTGAACTATTAACGGGTTATTTAGAGTTTTTAGTACAGGAAATTGCGGGAGGCAATAGGCTTGTCGAGATCATCTCGCCAAAAGATCCCAAGGAAAGGGGATGTCAGCTATCACTCTTGATTCCTAAAGGCGGAAGAGAGGTGTTTGATGCGCTCTCTCGCCAAGGCGTGGTCAGCGATTGGAGAAATCCGAATGTAGTCCGCTTGGCACCTACGCCGTTATACAATACTTTTGCAGAAGTATTCAGGTTTGCGGGACTATTTGAACAAGCCCTGCAGAGAATTGGACTTAAAGAAAGAACAGATGAAAAATAACAATATAAGTATTTTGGGAGCGGGGCTTATCGGTTCGCTTCTTGGGATTTACCTGAAAAGATGCGGTCTGGATGTTACCATTTACGAAAAAAGGCCTGACTCCAGAAAAATAGAAACGCAGGGTGCCGGGAGATCCATCAATATGGCCTTGAGCGATAGAGGATGGAAGGCGATAGATAAACTTGGGTTGCGGGAGAAAGTCCAGCCCCTGACCATTCCCATGGCGGGAAGGAGAATCCATGATGAACATGGAAATACTACCTTGATTCCCTATGGCAAATCTGATCAAGCTATCTATTCCATTTCCCGGCAAAAATTTAACGAACTGTTGATGGATGAGGCGGAAAAATCAGGAGCAAAATTTCAATTTGACCATCAGTGTGAGGATATTGATATCAACAGCCATGTTATCCGGTTTTCTTTGCCGGGCAACCAAATGAAAATGGAAAATGCTGGGGTGATTATTGGCGCTGACGGTGCCTATTCGGCTTTAAGAAATGCACTCCAAAGACAAACCCGGTTTAATTTCAAGCAACAATACATTTCCCACGGTTATAAAGAGCTTACCATTCCCCCTACTGCGGAGGGCGACTTCGCCATGGATCCGAACGCCCTGCATATATGGCCGAGGGGCCGGTTTATGCTGATTGCCTTGCCAAATCTGGATAAGTCCTTTACCTGCACCTTATTCCTGCCTTTTGAAGGAAGCAAGGTATGTTTCGATAAAATTGTAGATGCACGGGACGTGGCAGGTATCTTCAAAACCTATTTTGATGATGCCTATCGCATGATGCCCAATTTGGTGGAGGAATATTTTAAGAATCCGGTTTCTGCCTTAATCAACGTGGATTGTTATCCCTGGACTAAGAACAAGAACCTGTTGATCGGCGATGCATGTCATGCTATGGTGCCTTTTTTTGGCCAGGGAATGAACTGCGGGTTTGAGGACTGTTTTATCCTGAACGAGCTCATCGAGAAATACGGAACAACCTCCTGGGAGCTGATCTTCAGTAAATTCCAAAAAGCTAGAAAACCGGATACCGATGCCATTTCACAAATGGCTATGGCGAATTTTACTGAAATGCGCGACAGCGTAGCCGATCCTAAATTTATCATTAGGAAGAAGATTGAAGCAAAACTGCATAGCTTATATCCTGAGGAATGGATCCCTCTTTATACAATGGTAACGTTTTCCGATATGAAGTATTCTGATGCATTTGCCCAAGGAAAGCTTCAGGAAAGTGTGATGGATAAGGTCATGGAGGATCCTTTGATCACGCAGACCTGGCAAAATTTGGATTTTGACCGTATTATAGAAAAGGTAGAGACTTCAAAAGCCTTTTAAATCTACGGGGGTAACGAAAATACACTTTGTTACCCCGTTGTTTGTCTTAACCCCCCAAGAGAAGCGATTGAGGGCGAGGCTGGCGGGAAGTACAATGCTTTAGGAGCCGTTAACATCAGTTTTTTCCAAGGTAATTTACTCGAACTTTACCGGCCCAAGGTTATTCATATTACGCAGTATCCAGCTTTGTCTTTGATAGTTGTATCCCGTAGGCTTTGTAGGAGACCATCTTCGTGGATTCGGGAGTACCGCAGCGATCATTGCCGCTTCGCTCTTGCTTAGTTCGGCAGCGGGCTTTTTGTAGAAAGTCTGCGATGCGGCCTCTACCCCATAGATGCCGTCACCCATCTCGATTACGTTGAGATAAACTTCCATTATCCTCTCCTTAGACCAAAAGACCTCAATTAATAAGGTGAAGTAGGCTTCCAGTCCTTTCCTTAAGTAATTTCTCCCCGGCCACAAAAATACGTTCTTGGCTGTTTGGTTGCTGATGGTGCTCCCGCCTTTTACGTTCTTTCCGGCTTTGTTACCTTCCAGTGCCTTTTTGATGGCTTCGGTGTCAAACCCAAAATGATCAAGGAATTTTTGGTCTTCAGCAGCCACTACGGCTTGGACCATGTGGGGGAAAATCCGGTCGAACGACACCTAATCCTTCGCCATGTACGCTTCTTTGTCTTCATCCCAAAGCTGTTCCACAAGCCGGATGCCCATAAGAGGAGTAAACCATACCGGGACCATACGATAAATTAACACCAAGCCAACAGAGTAAATGAAAAAGACTAGGAGCGTCCTGCCGATCCATCTCCATGCTATTTTTACGGATTTCATCGGTTGTTAAAAATACTTTCGTTCAATTAGATAAGCGGCTATGATTTGAAGCTTGATAGAAAACAAATTCAGATCTCCCACCTATCAAGATCCAACAAATCTTTTAGCAACGAGATATTATCATT
>DATGMS010000189.1:0-5505 GCA_035307285.1 Cyclobacteriaceae bacterium | reverse complement strand
ACCAGTTTATTCAGTTTTTCTTGACCGAAGGTGGCAAGAGGAAGCAAGAGCAGGAGAAAAATTACAATTCGTTTCATTCTTAATTTTTTTTTAACTCTTGAGTATTTCAAATAATGTGCCTACTACTGCTTGTCAAAGCATCATTACCCTATTGATCCATTAAAACTCGTATCAAAAAGCAGTTCCCGTCAAAGGGTTACCTGTTTAATCAGCGGTTAAAAAATAAAACATGTAAACTTCTTCGACCCTGATGGGGAACAAAAGAAAAAGAAGTATAAAAGACCGTTAAAATCTCTTCATACTTCTTTTTCAAATATCCTTGCTCATTTCTCCTTTTTAACCGCCAGTTGAATGCTCAACTCTTTCAGTTGCTCATCGGCAATAGTACTTGGTGAATCGATCATCACATCCCTTCCGGAATTGTTTTTTGGAAAGGCGATATAATCCCTTATAGAGTCTGATCCTCCAAAAATCGCGCAGAGCCTATCAAAACCAAAGGCTATTCCGCCGTGGGGAGGGGCACCATATTCAAAGGCCTCCAATAAAAATCCGAACTGGTTCTGCGCCTCTTCCGGGGTAAAGCCCAAGTGTCTGAACATCATCTGTTGGGTAGTCTTATCGTGGATCCGTATCGATCCCCCTCCGATCTCCACTCCATTGATCACCAAGTCATAGGCGTTGGCCCGAACCGCCCCTGGATCGGTCTCCAGCAAGGGGATGTCCGATGGTTTTGGGGAAGTAAAAGGGTGGTGCATGGCATGGTATCTTTTGCTTTCCTCATCCCATTCCAAAAGAGGGAAATCCAGCACCCAAAGCGGTTTAAATACATTACGGTCTCTCAAACCCAATTCCTCACCCATTTTCAAACGGAGCTCTGACATCTGCTTGCGGGTAGCATGCGTATCGCCGGAAAGTACCAGAAGCAAATCTCCGGCTCGGGCATCCATGGCATCCGCCCAAGCTTTTAGATCCTCCTGATTATAAAATTTATCGACGCTGGATTTAAAGGTTCCGTCTGCGTTACATTTGACATATACCAAACCTTTGGCGCCAATCTGCGGACGTTTAACCCAATTGGTCAGCTCATCTAATTGCTTACGGGTATATTCTCCTGCCCCTGTGGCACAGATGCCGACAACCAGTTGTGCGGCATCGAATACGGGGAAGTTTCTATGTTGGGCTAAAGAGGTGAGATCGCAGAACTTCATGCCGAACCGCAGATCCGGTTTATCGTTGCCGTAGGAAGCCATGGCTTCGGCATAATCCATTCTTACAACTTCTCCCAGCTCCACTCTCTTAACGGTGGAAAAAAGATGCCTGATCAGCCCTTCAAAAGTATCTAGGATATCTTCCTGTTCTACAAAGGACATTTCGCAGTCTATCTGTGTAAATTCCGGCTGTCTGTCCGCTCTCAGGTCTTCGTCCCTGAAACATTTCACAATTTGGAAGTATCGGTCGAATCCACTGACCATCAGCAATTGCTTGAAAGTCTGAGGCGACTGTGGAAGCGCGTAAAATTCCCCTGGATTAATTCGGCTTGGGACCACAAAATCCCGCGCCCCCTCCGGGGTACTTTTGATAAGAACAGGGGTTTCCACTTCTATAAAATCCATGGCATCCATGAATTTCCGGGTTTCCTGCATCATGCGATGTCTTAGCTGGAGCTTTTCCCTTACTGTATTTCTCCTGAGGTCAAGATACCTGTATTTCATTCGGAGGTCTTCCCCCCCATCGGTCTCGTCTTCTATGATAAAAGGCGGAACCTTCGCCGGATTTAGCACTTCCATTTGGGAAACTTTCACTTCTATTTCTCCGGTAGGCATCCTGTCATTTTTAGCGGTCCGCTCGATAACCGTACCGGCGGCTTTAACCACAAATTCTCGTCCCAATCCCGCTGCTTGCTTTAATAAGGCTGCATCGGAAGATTCTTCTTCAAAAATCAACTGGGTCACTCCGTAACGGTCCCGAAGATCTACCCAGATAAGTCCACCTTTGTTCCTTACGCGCTGCACCCATCCGGAGAGAATAACCTCCTTATCTACATCCAACAACCTTAATTCTCCACAAGTATGTGTTCTTAACATATATTTCTTATATTTTGAAAAATCGATCGTCAAATATAAGAATTATGGATGAAATGCCCTACACTGCTTCAATTCAGTCGAAATTAGTTGAAGAATGTTAGAAAAGTTATACTATTTTGCTTCCTCCTTTCGTTCCTAGACTTGTATTTAGGTTCATCCATCAAGAAAAAATACAAAAGGCTTGGAAAACAACCATATTTTTGATGAAATTTGAACTTATTCAAGATTGATCAATCCATCCGTAAATAGTAAATAATGAAAAAAAACTGGATCGCTGCCGGCTTGTTCTTTTTAGCAGCTGGAGGTATCGGCTACTATGCCTTTAACAGTTCGATTACTCCCCCTACAGAAATAACTTATCACGAACCGGAAGAGGAGATCCCTGTAGAAGAGAAAATGCTTTTTGGGATCAATGTTAATGATCTGGAGATCATTGAAGGGGTAGTAGAAAAGAACCAAACCCTCTCCACCATTCTTGGTCCTTTTAATGTCCCCTATCAGATCATAGACGAGATCGCGAGAAAATCCAAAGAAATTTTTGATGTAAAGCATATCGCATTCAATAAAAAATATACTGTTTTAACTCCAAAAGATTCCTCCCAAGCCCAATTCTTTATTTACGAGCCCAACCAGGAAGAGTATGTAGTATTTAAACTTGATGATGCTGATGTTTATAAAGAAGCCAAACCAGTTGAAATTAGAAAGCGGGAAGTAGGCGGTACCATTACCAGCTCTTTGTACGTCAACATGGTTCAGCAAGGGGTTGGTCCGGATTTGATTGATCAGTTTGCAGATTTATATGGATGGACAGTGGACTTTCAAAGGCTTCAAAAAGGGGATAAATTCAAAGTTGTCTTTAATGAGAAGTGGGTAGACGGAAATGTTGTGGGTGTGGAAGGAATTCAGACTGCCTACTTCGAACATTTGGGTGAGCCGTACCATGCCATTCCTTTTGAACAAAACGGCGAGGTGAACTTCTTTGATCAAGAAGGCAACAGCTTAAAAAAGGCATTTTTAAGAGATCCTTTGAAATTCACGAGGATCAGCTCACGATACAACCTGAACAGGTTCCATCCGGTACAGAAAAGATACAAGGCCCACCTTGGAACCGATTATGCTGCCCCCACCGGGACCGAAATTAGGTCAGTAGGTGACGGAACAGTGGTCGAAGCGGGATATTCCAGGGGCAACGGCAACTACGTCAAGATCAAGCACAACGGCACCTATAGTACCCAGTATTTACATATGTCAAAAATCGGCAAGGGCATGTCCAAAGGGTCAAGGGTAAGACAAGGCCAAGTAATCGGCTACGTAGGAAGCACCGGCCTGGCAACGGGTCCTCATCTTTGCTTCCGCTTCTGGAAGCACGGCAAGCAGGTGGATTGGCTGAAAGAAAAAATCCCACCTTCCGAACCTATTCTGGCTGAAAATAGGATGGCATTTGACCGTGTCAAAATGGAAAAACTCGATCAGCTGGCGAATATTCCGTATGTGGATTCCAAAGAACAACAAGAGCTGCTGACCAGCAGGTAATTTGAATGGTTCCGGAATCCTTAGTTGGACCTGTAGAGTAAACAGACAATCCTCCCGACTGTCCCAGAAGCTTCCGCAATAGCCAGGTTACTTTCCGAGATCTTTATTAGCAGGCCGGCTAAGAATGGAGATGCGCAGGATAATTTTTTAGCCTTTGGTTACCGATCAATCAAAAAAGAGGCTGGATAACTCCAGCCCCTCTTCATTCATACCACCCAGAGGGTAGCCAGCATTAGACAATATACGCCCGTGGATTATTGGCAGTCGAGAGGAAGCTTGAGATCCTTGAACAGCTCTGGGTCTATTCCTTCCAGTTCTTTAGGAAATTCATAGCTCTTGCTATCATCTGGGAAGGCTACCAAAATAAGCTCGCTTCGTCGGTTTAGCTGATGTTCAGAAGCTGGACATGGCACCCCATCCCCGCAATCATTGACCAATTGTTTTTCGCCAAACCATTCGGACTTCACCCTTGATCTTGCAATCCCATAGTCCCCCAAGAAATCACGGACTGCATTGGCTCTTTTTTGGCTCAACGCTTCGTTGTATTCATCCGATGCCCAGGAGTCAGTGTGTGATCTGATGAGGATTTCGAGAAAGGTAAATTGCTTCAAGATCTCCGCCAATTTTTTCATAACGGGTTCTGCATCCGAACGGATTGTGGAATCATCGAAGTTATAATAGATCAAATCCTCAAAAACGACGGAATTATAAGGGATCCTTTTCATCACATACTCCTTCTCTAATTGGTCCGACACCAATCCTCTAGTCGTCAATTCATTGTCATTTATGCTGAAGTAGCCGGTCTTATTGAGAGTTAACTGAAAATCTGCCTCAGGAGCCAAATCCGCTTTCAAAATCCCACCAGCCTCTTGGTTGGTTTCTATAGCCAATGAATTATCCTTCTGCGACAGTGCCACCTGTAGGCCGTCCGATACAGGATTGCCTTCACAGTCTACCACTTTGGCGACGAATTGACGGTACAGGTCCTCGATTCTGTAGATATCATCCAATCCTTTGCCGTTGGCCCGGTTGGAGGAAAGGTAAATCTCCCCGTCTTGCTTTTTATGGAAGGCGAAATCATCCTGTGGAGAATTATAGGGCAAACCCAAATTTTTGACCCCAGTAAAATTACCGGAAGAAAATTGTGCCTGGAACAGATCCAAGCCGCCCAAACCTACGTGGCCATTGGAGGCGAAATAAAATGTCCCGTCAAATAGAAAAGGGTCTCTTTCATCACCCGCAGTATTCACTGATGGTCCTAAATTAACCGGACTTCCGAAATTGAAATCTTCATCGTATGTAACGAAATACAAGTCATATCCTCCCAGTCCGCCCTCACGGTTGGACGCGAAATAGATTTTTTTCTCCTGCTCATCTACAAAAGGCGTGATGACACCGTGTTCCAATGCCGAATTATGTGGAAAAGGCTGATAATTTTCAAGGTCTCCGCTCTCATTGACTGAACTGAAGTATATCTCGGAATTGATCGTGTAGTTTCTGTTTTTCTTCACTTTACCCAAATCTCTGGTCAGGCTATAGAATACTACCTGCTTCTCCTTCATAAAAAATGGATCGGCAAAATGATAGGTCTTCGGCACCATTGAGTTTACCGCAACCGGCTGATTCTTTCCATCCTCTCTGTAAATCTTGATAAAATCCCGGCCTGTAGATTCGTTCCTTTTCGTATCAAACTTGTTGGCTCCGTCGATCCTGATGGATTTCCTTCCGGAAGAAGATACCGCCCCTCTGTCCGAGGAGAAATAAGTGTTCCCTTGTGGGTCAAAGGCAATACCATAATCCGCGGAAGGGGAATTTAAGGCTTCCAATCCAATCAACGCTATGTTTCTAGGGTTGGAATACCACATTTTCAGGGAGTCGAGACTTATAT
>DATGMS010000188.1:0-9413 GCA_035307285.1 Cyclobacteriaceae bacterium | reverse complement strand
GCAGGATTTTCATGAATGTTGGATACATCACCGCCTAAGGAAGTCTGAGCGCCCCCTAGTCCCATAATCCTTGCGGATCCACTTGATTTGTACTGGCTATATCTCAATGCATCTTCAAAGTAGCCCCCTTGCGCATAAGTTTCGCCAATCAAAGCGAAGCTTAAGACTGCTATGCCGCATGCAATTTTTCTGACTGATTTCATTTAGTTAAGCTTTTTTAAGGTTTAAAATTTACTCCACAGTAGACTTGGATCTTATACGCGTGGTATGGGATCACAGCCCCTTTTGACTTACCTCATGCAAATTTCGACAATAGCATCTTCCGACCTCTACTGAAAGGACAAGTACTATGCCGAAGAGAAAAGGCTGAGGTAATTATTAAACGGAGAATGGAATGAAAAAGTGAAAAAAAAGAGGGAATTAATTCCCTCTTCTTGAACTGCCACCTGAAGATCTTACCGCACCGCCACTGCTGCCAGAGCTTCTGCTTGGTGCGCTGTAGGAAGGAGATGAACTCCTAGTTGGTGTGGAATAGGTACTTCTACTATTGTTGGATGGAGTAGTTGTTCTATTGTACTGTGGCGAAGAGCTTCTGTTGTACGACGGCGAAGAATTTCGGCTTGGAGCCGCATATCTTGACCTACTTTCGGTTGATGTTCCTCTTGTATTCACCGATGGGCTCTGTGACCTGATTGTACGGGAAGGAGAGGTGTAATTTTCTCTATTTGTAGCACTTCCAGTTCTGTTAACCGCAGGTGAATTGGTACTCCTCCTGATTGGAGCGGCTGATGCCGCAGAAGCGTTCCTTGAGTTGGCGTTGTAGTAATCATTTTGGGACCTGCTGAAATCACTTCGTGTATTTGCTCTTGTAGCAGGGGTAGAAGTTCTAGCCACAGCATCCCTTCTTGCAGATGTACGGGTGCTGGCAGTGCTAACATTATCCCGGCTTCTCCCAGTCGTAGCCAATGAACTCCTAGAGGGACGGGCACCTCTGACGATTCGTCTTTGGTTTTCGGAGCCTCCCGGAATGATTATGATTGGTCTATTATAACCGTATCCGTAATAGGGAGAGTAGAACGGATCATAATATCCCATTCCGTAACCATATCTCCAAGGATTGCCAAAACCCATTCCAAATCTATTTCCAAAACCGAAGCCAAGACCCAAGGACAGGTTGAAGCCAGGACGGAAGCCAAAGCCTGGGTTCCAGAAAGGATCATAGAAGCTTCCCATGCCCCAAGGACTAAACCCGCCCATGTACATGGAGCTCATCATCCAGGGATTCATATTCCATGAATTGAAATTGTTGTACCCGCTGTTTCCTCTGAAGTTGTTGTACACATTAATGTCACCGCCTTCTCCGGCAGCCGTCGTCGTACCCGCTTCATCAAAATAGACTGTTCCATCGTCAGCTGAAGAGGTATTATTTCCCTGATATTTGGCGAGGTATTCAGGATTAACGTTTTTCGCAGAAAAATTCTCCTGGGTATATTCCTCTGCATTAATTTGTTCTAATTGCTTGAAGTTCTCTCTGTTGTTGTTCTGGACGGCGAACTCTGTAGCCACCTTGGCGTCGGATGCCATAAAGTAAAGGTCATCAGACTCTCCTTTTAAGGCGCTGTAGTTTGTACTACAGGAAGCCAATCCCAGGATAGCGATGGCGCCCAAGAACCGTATGGATATTAATTTGTTCATATGAGTGTTTTGATTTATCTTCCCTTAAAGTTTATACGTGGAGTATCCTAGAGGGTTATGAATTTTTTGGTATATATTTGCTTACAATTTCAATCCGAATATAAAGAGTTTTTTTTAATACAACAAATTAAAAATGAGTAAAGGATTACCTAAGCGAAGTGAAGATTATTCACTGTGGTACAATGAATTAGTTAAGCGGGCGGATCTGGCGGAGAACTCCGACGTAAGGGGTTGTATGGTGATCAAACCTTACGGTTATGCTATCTGGGAAAAGATGCAGGCGCAGTTGGATATGATGTTCAAGGAGACCGGCCATGAAAATGCTTACTTTCCCCTATTTATACCTAAATCTTATCTATCCAAGGAAGCTAGCCATGTGGAGGGTTTTGCCAAGGAATGTGCCGTCGTCACCCACTATAGATTGAAGACTTCTGACGACGGAAAAAGCGTTGTGGTGGATCCCGAAGCCAAGCTTGAAGAAGAGTTGATTGTAAGACCTACTTCTGAAACGGTCATTTGGAGCGCCTATAAAAATTGGATCCAATCTTATCGAGATCTGCCTTTATTGATCAACCAATGGGCGAACGTGGTGCGATGGGAAATGAGAACGAGACTTTTCCTGCGAACTACCGAATTTCTTTGGCAAGAGGGACATACTGCGCATGCAACGCGAAAGGAAGCTTTAGAAGAAACGGTGCAGATGCTGAATGTATATGGTGAATTTGCAGAGACCTTCATGGCTCTTCCGGTGATCAAAGGAATCAAAACTGAGACGGAAAGATTTGCCGGAGCAGAGGAAACCTATTGTATTGAGGGGTTGATGCAGGACGGAAAAGCCCTTCAGGCGGGAACTTCCCATTTCTTGGGACAAAATTTTGCCAAGGCATTCGATGTCAAGTTTGCCACCAAAGAGGGTGGTCTGGATTTCGTCTGGGGGACATCCTGGGGGGTGAGTACCAGGTTGATGGGGGCGCTTATTATGGCCCACTCTGATGACAACGGTTTGGTATTGCCTCCCAAGTTGGCACCGATCCAGGTGGTTATTATTCCTATTTTCAAGGGCGAGGATGAGTTGGAAGCGGTATCTGCCAAGGCTAAAGAGATCATGGCCAAGTTGCGGCCGCTGGGGATTCTTGTGAAATTTGACAATAGAGATACCCACAAGCCGGGCTGGAAATTTGCCGAGTATGAGCTGAAGGGCGTGCCGGTCCGTATTGCGATTGGCTCAAGAGATCTTGAGCGCAATACGCTCGAAATTGCCAGGAGGGATACATTGACTAAAGAAACCGTCGATCTCAATGAAACGGCCATTGAAGAAAAGATTGTCCAGCTTCTCGCAGAAATTCAGCAGAATATTTATCAAAAGGCATTGGACTTCAGAACAGAAAATACTACCGTGGCCGACACTTGGGATGAATTTGAAGATGCTTTGAATACCAAAGGCGGGTTTGTTTCAGCGCATTGGGACGGAACAGCAGAGACAGAAGAAGAGATAAAAGAGATGACAAAAGCAACCATTAGATGCATACCCTTGGATCAAGTCAAGGAAGAGGGAAAATGTGTGAGAACCGGCAGGCCTTCGAAAGGAAGGGTGCTGTTCGCAAAAGCATATTAAATAGCCAGTAATCTTTCTATTCACGAGAAATCTGCTTACTTTCCACTTTTCGTAATCTGATTACTACTCTTGTTTACTTCCGGCATCGTGACGGAAAAGGTAATCATAGGGCGAAAAGATTGTGGTCTTGGCGCAGTTCCGTGTAGATCGACGACTTCTGGATCGGTTAGGCCTTGTTTCTCTATTTTACATCGGTAAAAGACTATCAGACAGTATGGTTTGGTTTATCCTCATCAGTTTGTTAACACTAGGGATCATATTGGTTCTTGTAGAAGTTCTCTTTGTTCCAGGAACTACCGTAATTGGGTTTTTGGGGATATTTGTGACCGCAGTTGGGGTTTATTACGGCTTCCGCACGTTTGAAAGCAATGTGGCACTTTCCATATTGGGGCTGGCAATAATTTCCAATGTGGCGGTAGTCGCCTATGGGTTTAAATCCGGGGTATGGAACAAGTTTTCACTTAAAGACACCCATACGGGCGGAAGTTTCGACGATCGGCTTCAGGGACTCGAGGTAGGTCAAAAGGGCGTAACCGTTTCCGATTTTAAACCTTATGGAAAAGTAGAAATTGGCGAAGGGATCTATGAAGCAAAATCGGAAAGCGGGTTCCTCTCCCCGGGAACTGAAGTATGTATCGAAAAATTGGAACATAATAGGATAATAATTACTAAACAATAAATTATGCAAGACACTAACTCGATGTTCATTTTATTTATAGCGTTTGCAGGACTTATAGTCCTGTTTGTATTTCTCTATTTTGTACCGGTAAATCTCTGGATCACCGCCATTTTTTCCAACGTTAAGGTGGGTCTTCTAGAATTAGTAGGTATGAGAATAAGAAAAGTGCCCCCAAGTGTAATCGTAAACTCACTTATTACCTCTACCAAAGCGGGCTTGAACCTGACCACCAATGATTTAGAGACGCATTATTTAGCAGGCGGAAATGTTCCCGCTGTCATTAGAGCATTGATTTCTGCAGACAAGGCCAATATTTCCCTGACATTTAAACAAGCCACAGCGATAGACCTTGCAGGCAGGGATGTGTTTGAAGCGGTACAGATTTCTGTAAATCCAAAGGTGATCAATACACCTAATGTGGCGGCCGTTGCTGCGGACGGAATTCAGTTGATCGCTAAGGCAAGAGTGACTGTCAGGGCCAATATAGCCCAACTGGTAGGTGGTGCCGGTGAGGAGACTATTTTGGCCCGGGTAGGTGAAGGTATAGTGACTTCGATAGGCTCTTCTGCCAACCATAAAACAGTTCTTGAGAACCCTGACAGAATCTCTAAACTTGTGTTGGAAAGAGGGCTGGATTCAGGAACAGCGTTTGAAATCCTTTCTATTGATATCGCCGATATTGATGTGGGAACTAATATAGGTGCAAAACTTCAGATCGATCAAGCTTCTGCGGATCTAAAAGTTGCAGAGGCAAGAGCCGAAGAAAGAAGAGCGATGGCAGTTGCCCTTGAACAGGAAATGAAGGCCAAGAATGTGGAAATGCAGGCCAAGGTTACTGAGGCAGAGGCAGAGGTTCCCAAAGCTATCGCTGAAGCTTTTAGGTCGGGGAATTTTGGCATAATGGATTACTACAAAATGGAAAACGTGAAATCCGATACCAGTATGAGGGAATCCATCGCAAATTCGGATGCCGACAAAGACAAATCCAAAGGAGACAGAAATAAATAGAGCATAAAAAAACCTCGGAGGTCAGCCTCCGAGGTTTTTTTGATTTAGCGTCTAGAAAGCAGACAAGAAATCAAGCCCCCTTTTTACCGGATTTTTTTGAGGTTTCTTCCTCTACAAGTGCCGGAAATACCCATTCTTCCTCTGCCAATATTCTTTTATTCCCTGAATCGAAAATAATGTTCTTGTAGTATATCGGCAGAGAATACTCACCTGTTTCTTTCATGATCCCGTATTTGGATCCCCTTCTGATGAGTATCTTATCTGCTCCCTCTCTTCTCAGCTCGTCGAATTTGGGAATGGATATCTCTGTTCCATGGGCATCAGCCAAACCGAACAACGAATTGTTTTCGGTCAGATAGTAGTTACCGTCAGTTAGGGAGACTCTTTCATAATAATTGGCGAGCAGCTCTTTTCCATTCTTGTCGATTAAAGTGGCCATCCCATCTTTTTTAACAATGGCGACACCGTTTACAAAATTTCCCGCATCTGAAAACCGAGGTTGTATAGTGATTTTGTCGTTATGATCAATATAACCCCATTGTGTTCCTATTTTGACCGGAGCAAGACCTTCAGAAAACCTTCCGATGCTTTCATATCTGTTGGCAATCCGGAGCTTGCCAGACCGATCCACAAAGCCATATTTCCCATCTATCAACGCGCCGCTTAAAGTCTGGTCTCCAGGGAGAAGTTCCTGAACCCCCAAAGTTGGACTTACCTCCCATTGGCCTTTATCGTTTACCAGTCCCGTTTTCCCGTCCCGAAAAAGGACAGAGAAATGATGATTGCCTGTTTTGGATACCGATACCATTCCCACCGCATCCAAAAGGATCCCGTCCCTTTTCATAATTCTTCTAAGCTTACCGTGGATGTACTCCAGCATAACACCGTTCTCTATGGCTATTCTGTGGTAGCTGGTGTATTTGATATCCGCTTTGTTGGGCATCGCCTTGATCAGCATATGTTCCTTGCCATTATGCGCATAGAAAAAGTCCTCTCCTATGTAAGTAATCTCATCAATGATCGGATCCATGATATCGTCTCCTTCACGATTGATGAGTCCAAAACCTGTGGACTCCTTTGATAGGATAACATTCTCAGAAATGCTCGTGAGGTTTTCGTACGCATAGTTGGGATCATCCGACAGTGGAAGGTAATATTTGTTACCGCTCGTGGCGATGACCTGTCCGTTTTTCGCAATGTGGGCAGAGTCATATGATCCAAGAGGAAGGATTTCTTTCCGGCCTCTATCATACAGAAAATAGGCTATACCTTTCCTAGCCAACAGCAGATTGTAATAGGTGTCTATGACATCATAGTCTGCCTCAAATATTTTTTCGCCATATTCATGGTAAGCTCCGAACTTGCCATCTTGAGTGATGATGATCCAGGGCTCCAAATATTGAAAGACTTTGGCATTGTCGATACTCAATATGGTTTCGTAATCTTTTCCCAGCAGGTTTAAAGTGCCTTCGGTAGTGCTTACCCTTACTGCATTTCCGAGAATATTGATTTTTTCGTTTTCTATTTTTCTTACCAACTTGTAGTCCTCATCATAGACCTCCCAAGTCTGCCCTATGGCTAGAGAAGTCAACACCGACATCATCAATATTGTGAGAACAGATTTTCTAAGTAATTCTAAAGTCATCTCCATTGTTTATTAGTCGGTAAAATAAGCTTTTTGCTATTGTAATTCAAAGAGTTTCTTTTGGAGTGGTTTTATTGTAGAGCAGGAGGGTAGGTAGGATTATCTTCAGGGTTAAAAATTCCATTAGGGATGAGAAATAGGGGAAGTAGGATGTGGAAAAAGGAAAAATTTTTGCCCCAGATATCTGTGGAGGCGGTGAATGCCAGTTGATCAAAAAGTCCAGTTAGTGTCGCAAATCTTCGACACGCAATAGAACTACGATTTTTCCACCTTGTCTTTCTCCAGATCAAATAAATCGGAAATCAAGTCAATCATCTGCTCGGCCTGATCCCGTTGACAGGCAGCTCTAAGCTGTACCACAGGTACTTTGAGTATTTTTTGCATCATGCTTTTGGTGATCTTGTCAATGATAGCGTACTCCTTAGCATCCGCGTTTTTCAGATATCTTTCCAGTTCTTCCTTCCTTATCAGTTCCAGTGCATTTTTGAGCTTATTAATAGTAGGAGAGGCCATGGACTCTTTTTTCCAGTTATAAAATTCGTCAATGCTCTCTTCTATAATGGATTCAACTTGGGGAATGGAAGCCAATCTTTTCTCCAAGGCTTCTGTAGCTTTACTTTTTATGTTGTCGACGTTGTATAAGACAGCTCCCGGCACGTCTTCTATAGAGGTTTCAATACTTCTCGGTACGGATAGGTCTACAAAGATCTTATAGCTTTTAATATCAAAACCTTTAACTAGGGATTTGGTGATAAAAGGTTCCGTCCTCATGATCGAAGAAACGACAACATCGGCTTCTTCCATGGCTTCGTAGCAATTTTCGAAGGGAATAACCTTAAAATTGAATTCATCTGCCAGCTCCTTAGCTTTATGAAAAGTCCGGTTTGAAATAGAGACCTGGGCATTGGGAATATGTACCATGTTCCTCGCCACGTCCTCGCCGATTTCACCTACTCCAACAAGTAGAATTCTAGGTTCAAAAGTATTCGAGGTAAGTTCTTCTATCAACTCGACGGCAGCATAAGACACGGAGGCTGCACCATCTCTAAACGAGGTTTCCTGCACCACTCTTTTGTTGGTAAAGAAAATCGTATGCATAAGGCGGTGAAGAAACGGTCCGGCAATACCGAGATCCGCCGCTGATTGGTAGGCCCTCTTTACCTGATTGGAGATTTGCATGTCCCCAACCACCTGCGCTTCGAGCCCCATAGCCACCTTGAAAAGGTGCTGTATGGCCTCTCTATCATCATTAAAAATCCTGAAATAATCCAGATAAGATACTACGTCCCCCAAACCCTTTTCAAGGCCTATCAATTTGATAATCTCTGTGCTCAGATCTAATTCGTGGGAGTAATAGACTTCCGTTCTATTACAGGTAGATAAAATTAGAGTATCTGTTACACTAAAAAATTCCTTTAGTTTTAATAAGATTGAATGAACGTCCTTCTCATCCAAGGAAATAATTTCTCTTATCTCTACCGGTGCAACTTTATAAGATAAACTTAAGGCTCTAAATTTATTATGCATTATGGAAATATTTACTTCTGCAAATTTACCACAGATTGGTCATGAATTAAATTTATTCCACCACTAGATGTTAATTTAAAACAGGTCTAAATAAGGGTGGGGATATCTCGTTAACTCTTTAAACTCGAAAATTGGAAAATAATTCCAAAGTGACTAAATTATCACCTATTCCTGATGCAGTCTTCAGCGGTCGATATCGCTTTATTCCTGATTGTTATGAGAAGAAGGCTTTTTTATTTTTTGAAGGTTTATTTTGGTTTCTCCAGAAGGGAATCCAGGGGGTTTCTTTTTGTATTCCCCGTCTTGATATTGCTTTACTTTATTCCCGTAATTTATAATAGGATTTTAAGATACGCAAATGAAGAAGATTATTCTGCCTACCTGGAACGGGTAGATCAACTTCTTGCCAGTGGGGAAATGAGCCCGGATTCGATAAGCAAAGAATATATTTTGAGGAACAAACCCGCCGGCCAAGATACCATTCAACGGCTGAAAGTTTATGTAAAGCCGAAAGAGCCAAGTCTTAATTTAATGGATTTTTCGGAAGCAGATTCCATTGTGCTGCAAGTTGTGCCGGGAATAGGGCAGGTGTTGGCTGGGAGAATTGTCAAATACCGGGAGAGTCTCGGAGGTCTGCACCAGGAGAAGCAATTGCTAGAAGTCTATGGTGTAACGCAGGAAGTCGCCGACAGGGTTTTCGAGTATTTTCCCCTCACTCCCCATATCCGTCAAAAGTTAAAAATCAATGAGTTGGAGGCGGCTGAATTGGCGCAACATCCCTATATTAACTTCGGCCATGCCAAAGTCATCGTGGCATACCGCAAACAGCATGGCAATTACAAAACCGCAGATGACCTGCTTAACGTCCGCATTTTCAATGAGGAATGGCTAGGAAGACTTCGTCCCTACTTGGTGTTTTAGTAAAAGATAGAAGGCCGAGGAAGCAAGACGTTAGTGCCTGAGTATAAAGCAAAGTACAATAAGGGTCCACCGGGGCAAGTGAACCGGCGAATAAGGACTTTTTCGGTTTCCCTCAATACACCTTTTCTCCTCCGATATAAGTTCCAATAACTGGAATTGACCTCAGTTCCTCTTCCGGCACAGTCATCAGATCCTGCTCCAGGACTACAAAATCCGCCAGTTTTCCTGCTTCGATACTGCCTTTACGATCGTCTTCAAAATTGGCATAGGCGGCCCAAATGGTCATCCCCTTCAAAGCTTCTTCCCGGCTTAATTTGTCTTCC
>DATGMS010000187.1:0-27813 GCA_035307285.1 Cyclobacteriaceae bacterium | reverse complement strand
TGTTATCACACTATAAATGATTTCGCTTTGCCAGTGAAACTTCTGGCCAAAGGTAAAATGGCTTTTTAAACCTGGGATCAACATAAACGCCTGCCCTGACGCCTGTACGGGTACCGTGTCCTTTCCATAATATACGTAATTGTTTACCCGGTTCACCGTCAGGGATGGCCTCAGTGAAAAGTGCTTAAAATCAGCTTTGATTTCGCCTCTAATCTGGTCAACGCCTATGTTGGAGAACCCGTTTTTCCACTGAAAATGGTTGCCGCGATACAGTTCTTGGGCCAACGTGGGCTTGTAGGACGCCTTGGTATAGGATACTTCCAAGAAAGGGGAAATAAACAAGCCGTTAATCCGATAACCCTCCGGTAACAAGTATTCTCCTTCAGCTTCGAAAGACCAGGCTTCATTGAGCTCTCCTCTAAGCGATCCGCCAAGATATACCTCATTGAAAGAGTTATTGGCGTCGAAAAACTTGCTCGCCATTCTGCCCGTCCTGAATTTGACATAGGCATTATAATAAACTGGCCCAAAATCTCCTTTAAATCCTATCTCGTTTTTCCATTCAGAAAAGTGGTTGTGGTTGTTGGTAATATTAGTCGTGTCGCCAGGTTCATTGATAGTGGTGCTGTCTGGCACGTTGAACCTTCTGCCGTTAAAAAAGTTACCGTCCGAAGTGGAGAGATCAGAGAAAAAAGTGACCAACTGCTTTTTCTTATCAAACACATGATAAACCTGCCAGCCCTTCAACAGTTCATATTGGTGGTAAACATGGTAGTCCTGTCTCAAGTCCACTGCGCGGGAATTTCTGAGCCAGACTTTAGCATCCCTATAGGTAAAGTAAAGGGAGGTGCTGTCTACTTCCGGAGGTATTATTCCCCCCTGCTCGTTGACAAGATGTCTCATTCGGGAGAAGTTGGCTAATAAAAAATATTTTTCGTTCTCGGATTGATAGTTGGTGTGGATATCATAGGAGTTTTGGTTGGTCAAATGATCATCCCGTCTGGTAGGATTGAGTATTTTGGTTGAACGAATTGTCCGGAAGTTGAAACCGACATTCCAGCGGGGCGTGACGTTGCGGGCAAAGGAAATATCCAGTTTGTTTCTGTTTCCACCGCCAAAAAATGCCGCTAGATTGGTAAAAGGCGATTTGGTATTATAATACCTCATACTGTCTGGGGAATTATAATAGAGATCATAGACATGGAAGCCAGAGGTTCTTCCTATCTGCCGGGGCACTTCGTAGAACATCGGTTTGGCGGCAGAACCTAGATTGCCAAGATCCTGGTACTTGTAGCCAGTCTTGGATACAGGCTCATAATTATGGAAATTATTGAGTGACGTGTCTATCTCAAACTGCTCAAATTTGTTATAACGAAGATGTTTTTCCATAAAATAAAGAGAAGTCCGGGGACCGTACACCATTTTAGTGGAGTCATCCAACAAACCTCTTCTTGGATTGGCACCCTCCTCTCCCGCTTGACCGGGAGGCTGTTGACTTCCCTGCTGCTGTGCCCAGGCACTGCTTTGGACAAAAAGCATTAATAGAAGTACAATCAGGTGTTTAAATCTCACTTTTATCTTTTTTTTCACAAATGGTTTTCGCCAGAAGCGACAAAAATACCTCTTCCTCTTTTGGGTGTAAACTCACCTCCACCGGCAGGGCAAAAATCGGAATTTCCCTCAAATAATTCAGGAATTTATCATCTTTAAGTTTGACCGCATCCTTCTCCGTGGTTAAAATTGCAGGTTTGCGACTTTTGTGTTTCTCCCATAGCGTGAAGACCTCTTTCAAATCACGGTCGGTATATTTATGGTGGTCCGGGAATTCTACGGTATCCAACAAGTTATATTTCCTTTTGACTTCCGCCTGAAGTACCTCATTGTTGGCTATTCCCGAAAGCAAGATCACTTCAGCACCCAGCTGATCCGAAGAATGATTAACGCTGTATGGCTCCCCGTATTTCAGTCCTGAAAATAAGATCAGACAACCTTCTTTCGAATATTGGCGGATTTTACTCCTATAACGCTCTCTCACCTCTGCATCAAGATCTTCAGGGCACTTTGTGACAATTACTATATCTGCCCTTCGGGCACCTTTGGGATGTTCCCGCAAGGTTCCCATCGGCAGAATCTTGTCTTCGAAAAAAGGTTTTTGATAAGTGGTCAGTAAAATGTTGATGTCACCCTCGACATATCTGTGCTGAAATGCATCATCCAAAAGAAGCAAATCCGTCTCCGGCCTTTCCGCCAAGATATAAGGAATGGCCAATATCCGCTCCTCTCCTACAGCTACGGTAACCTCCTTTCCGAATTTCTGGTAAATTTGAAATGGCTCATCACCGATATCGTGCGCATGCAAACCCTCATTGGCCATCAAAAAACCCGTAGTCTTTCTTCCATATCCCCTGCTTAATGTCGCAATGTGGTATTGCTCCTTAAAACTCCGGATCAAGAATTCCACCATTGGAGTTTTCCCCGTCCCTCCGAGGGCAAGGTTTCCTACCACTACAGTGGGGACTTCAAAATTAATACTTTTCTTTAAGCCCAAATCAAACATCCTGTTTCTCAGAGCGGTTACCGTATCGTACAAGAAAGAAAAAGGATATAAAATCGGGTCAAAAGGCCTCATTCTTTAAAATTGCTTAATTTTGTTCTTAAACTTAGAGACAAATATATGCTTTATTCAGTAAGTGATGTTGTTTCTGCCTTGGAAACGATCGCACCGCCTGCTTACCAAGAATCTTACGATAACGCTAGACTCCTCACGGGAAATCCTGCGAACCAGGTTACGGGAATCATCTGCAGTCTTGACGTGACGGAAGCGGTAGTTCAGGAGGCCATAGACATGGGTTGCAATCTAATCGTGGCCCATCATCCTATCATATTCAAAGGCCTAAAAAGCCTTACCGGTAAAGATTATATAGAGAGAACGGTCATTAAAGCCATCAAAAATGACATCGCCATTTATGCCATCCACACCAATCTTGACCATGTGCAGCATGGGGTAAACAAGAAGATCTGTGATATGCTGGGGCTTGTCCATCCAAAGATTTTGGCACCTAAGCCTAATCTGTTGATGAAACTGACGACTTTTGTTCCAATTGAAAGTACAGAAAGTATTTTACGGGCATTAGATCAAGCAGGAGCAGGCAGAATTGGGAACTATTCTTCCTGCAGCTTCCAGGTGGCCGGCACGGGGACTTTTAAGCCATCGGAAGAGGCTAATCCCACCATTGGAAGAAAAGAAGAATTGACACGCGTAGCGGAGACCCGGATTGAAGTCCTGTTTCCTGCCCATCTCAAAAACACAATACTAAAGGCATTAAAAGAAGCCCATCCCTACGAAGAAGTGGCTTATTATTTGCAAAATCTCGAAAACGAAAACCAGGAAGTCGGTTCGGGAATGGTGGGAGAACTGGAGAACCCGATGGAAGAAGCCGCTTTTTTACACCATCTAAAAAAGGCAATGAATCTGCGAGTGGTTAAGCACACGGCTTTACAAAATAAGCCGATCCAAAAGGTAGCGGTATGTGGGGGTGCCGGTATCTTCCTCCTTTCGGCAGCAAAAAGAGCACAGGCCGATATCTTCATCACGGCAGATGTAAAATACCACGAATACTTCGATGCTGACAATCAACTTATTATTGCCGACATAGGCCATTACGAAAGCGAAATTTACACAAAAGAATTATTGTTAGAGTTTTTGTCACAAAAATTTAGTAATATTGCACTCTATTTGACAAAAATAGTTACTAATCCCATAACTTACATATAGTACATGGAAAGTACCATTGCACAAAAACTCGAGGCCATCCACAATCTTCAGAAAATAGATTCCCGTCTTGACGCTATTTTTAAAATTCGCGGGGCTCTTCCAGAAGAGGTCCAGGATTTAGAGGACGAAATCATTGGATATGAGACCAGGCTGGCCAAATTCAAGACTGACATCAATTCCTTGGAGGATGAAATCAAGAAGCATAAAGAATCCATAAAGGAATCTGAAAAGCTGATCAAGAAGTACCAGGAGCAGCAGATGAACGTCAGAAACAACAGGGAGTACGACGCCATTACTAAAGAACTTGAGCTTCAGGATCTTGAAATTCAGGTCTCCAAAAAGAAAATCGGGGAAGCACAGTTCACGATTGAAAGTAAAAACAAGGATGTTGAGGAGTTAAAAGATATTTTAAAAGACCGCAAAAAGGACCTTGACCAAAAAAACAACGAATTGGAAACCATTGTTTCCGAAAGTGAGGCGGAGGAAAACAAGCTTAAAGCCGACAAAGACAAAGCTGCTAAAAAGATAGAAGAGAGGATCATCAAATCCTACAAGAAGATCCGTGAGAATGCAAAGAATGGATTGGCAGTAGTGATGGTCAAAAGAGGCGCATGCGGTGGCTGTTTTAACATTGTTCCTCCCCAGCGACAGGCAGATATCCGCGAGAAGAAAAAATTAATCGTCTGCGAGCATTGCGGGAGAATCCTTGCAGGAGTAGAAGACGAAATCGAGGATGAAACTCAACCAAAGAAAAAACGTGCGAAAGCATAAATAACCCTTGAAAAAGCCCAATTAATTTGGGCTTTTTTTTATGGGTAAAATCTTCGATTGATTTTAAAAATCGCTTTGAAATGGCGTTATAATTTCCCTATATTTCATACATGAAGTATTTGATTTTATCGGCTTTTCTGCTCCTGTGCTGCTTGGATGCTTTTGCTAAAGCCAATGAAACCAAAACGTTTCTTGTACTATTCGACAAAGATGAATTGAAGGAAATGCAATCCAGTGCGGAGTATATTGAACTTAATTTTTTCGAGAAATTTACCACCAAATCCTATTCTGGCAATTCAGAGGCTGCCTTATTGATCACTGTCCCTATCTCCGGCATGTCTGAATGTGAAATAGGGGAAATGCTTGTTCAGGTCAACCCACATACCTGGCTTCCTCTACAAGAAATCGCCTTCAGAATAATCGACCTTGATCAAAGTCAGGAACAATATCAAGCGTTTTTGTCCAATGAAGAGGACGGTGTACTTCAACCCAAGAATCAGCTGGTAAGAATCAAGAGATAAAGCAGGCCTCATCCTACTATTACCCAACCGGGCAACTTTGCTGCTGTGCCTTTTCGAGAACGGGTGTAGTGGTGAAATTATCCAACCTGAAGTTACTCTTTCCGAGTTGGGTTAGCTGATAACAACAAAGGTTTTGGTGTTCGAAAAGATCCATATACTTTAGATCGTAATTCAACAAGATACAAAGCATGATTCGCATGGCCCTGCCGTGCATACAAATCAGGATGGTATTGCCTTCTTGTCCGATTATGTACTCAATCCCACGCTTAAGCCTTTTGTAGGCTAAGTTCGGGGACTCTCCCCCTTCAATGCTGTAATCCAAGTCGCCAGCTGCCCATCTGTTTATCATGTTTAGGTAGTATTCATTTTCGGAGTGGTCCATTGGAACTCCTTCATATTTTCCCCAACTGATCTCGTTTAAATCTGGAACCGCCTCATGGGGAAGCCCAGCTTCCAAAAATTTCGCTATGGATTGTTTGGTCCTCTGCAGGCCGGTATAATAAAACCTATCGAATTTGATGTGTCGGTTCGCTTCATAAAAAGCATTGGCTTGGTTGATGCCATTTTGGTTGATAGAGGAATCAATCCCGCTTCCCTGAACCACATTTTTTAGGTTGTAATCTGTCTGTCCGTGCCTAACGATATAGATTTTTTTACTGCTCAAGATTCTTTATTTTTGTTGACCTATTCAAAGGAAATAATTTTATTCTACTTAACATGCTATTTAAGAAAAAGGTTGACCTTGATTTTTTAAATGATCTCGGAAAAAACACCATGCTAGAATTTCTGGGAATTAAAATCACCAAGATTGGCGATGACTTTTTAGAGGCCACTATGCCTGTTACGGAGAGAACCAAACAACCCATGGGGCTGTTACATGGAGGAGCCAATGTGGTGTTGGCAGAGTCTTTGGGTAGTATCGCATCTTCCTTGGTAGTGGACGGTGAAAGGCAGTATACGGTGGGACTTGAAATAAATGCCAATCATCTTAAATCGGTAACCCGCGGCTTAGTAAGGGGAATAACCCGACCCATTCATATCGGTAAAAAGACACAGGTTTGGGAAATCAAGATCTTTTCCGAAAAAGAAGAATTGACCTGCATCAGCCGGCTTACCATTGCTGTATTGGATAAAAAATAATTATGGAGATATCGACTAGCTCGGCTATCGAGTTAAACATTGAAGATTTTTTGGATTTGGCATTACTTGCTGCGCTTAACGGCCGATGTCAGGTTGTGGTCTGGAAAAAACCAAAAGAACAGGACATCCATATTCTAATTGATAAAACGGAGCAGATCAAGCGGGTTCCATTGGAACTTGAAGAGCTGCCATCCGGATTCATCGTTCATCCCTTTGCAGACCAAGAAGACAAGAAGGTCTATTTTCTTGAGGCCAGTGAGCATATCAAGTTGAATCTAGGCCAAGAGACCTTTTTGGTGGACCAGTTGCCGGAAGAGCCAATTTTGGATGTGAATTCCGTCCAAGTGAAATCAAAAATCAGGAAGTATTTATCCAATCATTTACCTGTCAAAGCCTCCGTCGATCACCTGACTTCCACCACCAAGGACGAATTTATGGATCAAGTGATCCAAGGGATAGAGGCTATAAAGGCAGGGGAGCTTTCAAAAATTGTCCCTGTAAAAAGAAAAACAGTGGATATAGGACAAGATTTTGATCTTACTCGGACTTTCCTAGATCTTTGCAACGCCTATCCCAATGCTTTTGTAAACTTTTTCCACGTCCCGTCTTTGGGAAGCTGGATAGGAGCATCTCCGGAAATCCTTATCAAGACTTGTGGCGATCAGTTTTCCACCATGGCACTTGCCGGCTCTCAAGAGGCCATTGGCGACAACCCACTTAAGAACGTGGCCTGGACTCAAAAAGAAATAGAAGAGCAGGCCCTAGTAAGCAGGTACATTGTGGGCTGCTTTAAAAAGATACGTTTGAGAGAATATGAAGAAATTGGTCCCAAAACGGATATTGCCGGGAATCTACTTCACCTAAGAACAGATTTTAAGGTGGATATGAAGGCCACAAACTTTCCGTTGCTGGGCTCAGCCATGCTTGAGTTGCTCCATCCTACCTCTGCGGTGGCCGGTATGCCGCGCGACAAGGCACTTCAATTTATCCAAGAACATGAAAATTTCGACAGATCCTTGTTTTCCGGCTATCTGGGACCGGTGAACATAGAAGGCGAGACGGCTCTATTTGTCAATCTGAGATGTGCCAAGCTTATTGGCGACAAGGCCATACTTTATGCCGGAGCCGGGGTCACTGAGGATTCGATCCCAGAGAAAGAATGGGAAGAGACCGAATTAAAGTGCGACATCATCGGTAAATTTATTCAACAAGATCTCAAGCTTTGATTATACAGCCCATTATCGACCTTGCCAGTATCTGTTCCAAAAAAGGAATCAAGAACGCTATTCTTTCCCCCGGATCCAGGTGCGCCCCTATCACGTTAGCCTTCGCACGGCACGCGGACATCCACTGTCGTACCATACCGGATGAACGTTCTGCCGCATTCATTGCCATGGGCATTGCCCAACAACTCGAAAAGCCGGTGGTCTTAGTATGCACCAGCGGTTCCGCTGCGTTAAACTATGGCCCTGCCATCGCGGAAGCTTACTTCCAGCAGATTCCTTTGATCGTCATTACAGCGGATAGACCTGCTGAATGGATTGACCAATGGGATGGTCAGACTGTTCGGCAAGAAAACATCTTTGGCCGACACGTAAAAGCTTCCTATAATTTTCCAGATGAGTTTTCCCATCCCGAAAAATCATGGCACGCCTCTAGAATCACAAATGAAGCCATTAATTTGGCGAACGAGTATCCTTATGGTCCCGTGCATATCAATATCCCGTTAAGAGAGCCCTTTTATCCCAATGCTGGAGAGCAGTTCTCCTATGACAAGGTCAAGGTATTCGATGAACTCAAGACTGCGTCTGTGCTATCAGAAGAACGTATTGCCGTCTTGAAGTCTTCTTTGGAATCCTACCATAGGATTATGATTTTACCCGGACAGCAACGCCCAAACGATGAAATTTCCACCCTGCTTGGTCAGCTGGTACAGGACAAAAAGGCAGTTGTGGTGGCCGATGTGATCAGCAACCTACAGTCCAGCTTTACGATCAACTTTCACGACGTTTTCTTAAACGAACAAAACCAACCTAGCCTGCCTGCGCCGGATTTGATAATAAGCTTCGGGAAATCGATTATTTCCAAATCCATGAAACTGTTCCTACGAAAAGCGAATGCAGCGCATTGGCATGTGCAACCTGCAGGATCTGTGCCAGATACATTTCAGGGGCTGACTAGGATTATCAGAACAAACCCATTGAATTTTCTTAAATTTTTGGAACAAAATTTAGGGTTAGCCGAAGGGGAATATTATTCCGATTGGATTAACAAGGAAGAGAAAATCCGAGAATGTTTCCCTGAAATTATGGACAAAGCGGAGTTCGGGGAATACAAGGCGCTGAATGAATGCCTAAAGTACGTCCCCAGTCCTTCAAAAATTCACGTGGCGAACAGCATGCCCGTAAGGTATCTGAACCTACTCGGCATCAGGAATCCCGAGATCGAGGTCATCTGCAACCGTGGCACCAGTGGTATCGACGGATCCAACAGCACAGCAGTCGGATGCACCTTTACGACCAAGGAGCCTGTGACGCTTATCACCGGGGATATGGCCTTTTTTTATGACAGAAATGCCTTCTGGCACAACTACAGCATGCCTAATCTAAGAATCATCCTGCTCAACAACCATGCTGGCGGTATTTTCAGATTGATCCAAGGTCCTGCTGCACAGCCCGAGCTGGAAGAGTTTTTTGAAACAACCCAGCGTTTGGACGCCAGGTTATTGGCTGAAGAGCATGGATTTGATTACTACCGATGCGAGAGAGAAGATAGCATAAGGGAAATCCTCAAAAGCTTTTATAACCAATCCATCCAGCCTAAGATCCTGGAAGTTATTTCTGAAAGCAAAATTAACGCTCAAATTTTACAGCAAGTCAGAACAGCTGCAGCACAAATACTTTAGCTTGGGCACCGTTAGAACCTCTAGCGTATTTATGCAAGGAACGGCTTTAACAAATCGTTTACAACAGCGGAGCCCATTCGGTCTACCTCTTCCATGCAACGGAAGCGAAAATTATCCGTTATTTAACACAAGCCGTTTCAAAAAAAGTATTTGAAGCCAAATGTTTAGTAATTGTTTTATATTTCTTACATTTCTCAACAAAATTTGACCATGGCACCCCATATGAAAACCCCCTTATCAAAACAAGAAATATCCCCATTGAAGAGCATTGAAGAATGGGAAGATGATCTACTGGTACGTTACCCCGAGCCTAAATCAACCACTAAGGAAAAATCGGAATACCGAAACTATGAGGATTCCGAAAGGGTGAATACGGTACGGGAATTTTATAGGCTCAACCATACCTATCAAACCCATGACTTCGTAAACGCCAAAAGGGAGGAATTTCTCCAGTTTAACAAGAGAGAAATGTCTTTTTGGGATGCTGTAGATTATTTGAACACCCTGGTAGATGATTCTGATCCCGACACCAGCTTAGATCAGTTGCAGCACCTGTTGCAGACTTCTGAAGCCATCCGTGCAGATGGTCACCCCGACTGGTTTGTTCTAACCGGTTTTATGCACGACATGGGAAAAGTTCTGTGCCTTTTCGGTGAACCACAATGGGCAGTAGTAGGCGATACTTTTCCCGTGGGATGTAAGCACTCCGACAAAATTGTTTATCCGGAATTCTTTGAGGCCAACCCTGATTTCTATGATGAAAGGTACAATACCAAGTACGGTGTGTATGAACCTAATTGTGGGCTTGACAATGTAAAAATGTCTTGGGGCCACGACGAATACCTGTATCAGATGATGAAAGATTATCTTCCGGAACCGGCTCTTTATATGATCCGTTATCATTCCTTTTATCCACAACACCGGGAAAATGCCTATGAGCATTTGATGAGCAAACACGACAAGGAGATGTTCAAGTGGGTAGATAAATTCAATCCTTACGACCTTTATTCCAAGGTTCCGGTGCCTCCCGATGCAAAAGCACTTAGACCGTATTATGAAGACCTGGTAGCCAAATATCTTCCTTCCACTTTGAGGTTTTAGGTGACCTTGTCTGGAAGGGGAGAGAGCTTCACATCCGCCCGCCGGAGGATAAGCAGAGCACGCAAAGATAAATCTGCGTGCTTTGCACCATCCCCATTACGCTCTCTGGTTGAGAGTCTCTATCTTCAATTTTTAGAGCCTTGCGTATCTTTGCCCTGTTTCAGGCCCACCATAGATTTTTTTGATCGGAGCCACCTTTATTTGGGATCACATCCCTTATATTGCCTGATAAACCCAAAACATCGTTTACATGCTGACCTTTACCACCTTTGTTGGATTTACCCTTCTTGTAGCATTTCTCTCTTGGTTCAAATTACGTAAAGACAATATCGGCACCAGAGACGGATATTTTTTAGGTGGAAGAAGCCTTACCGGATTAATCATCGCAGGATCCATGATCATGACGAATATCTCCACGGAGCATCTAATCGGGATGAATGGTTCGGCTTATAAGAATGGAATGATCATCATCGCCTGGGAAGTTACTTCGGCCATCGCACTGGTTATCGCAGCTTTATATTTTTTGCCCACCTATTTAAGGATGGGGCTTACTACCATCCCCGAGTACATCCAAAACAGGTTTGATGACCTCACCAAGACCATCGTAGCGCTGTTGCTGATGGTTTCTTTTGTGGTGACTTTGCTGCCTATTGTGCTGTACACGGGTGCCATTAATATGGAAAGCATCTTTAACGTATCTGAAGTGTTGGCGGTCAGTAAAGAGGAAGGTATATGGATCACGGTGGTCGTCATAGGAGTATTAGGATCGGTTTACGCTATTTTTGGCGGGCTCAAGGCCGTAGCTTATTCTGACTCCATCAATGCTTTGGGCCTAGTACTGGGAGGACTCCTGGTACCTATCTTTGCGTTATGGGAAATCGGTGACGGCAATGTCGTGGGAGGTCTTTCAAAAGTCTATCAGGCTATTCCAGAAAAATTTACCGTGATCGGCGCAGAGGATTCGGTACTGCCTTTCAGTACGATCTTCACAGGGTTGATGATCAACCAGATTTATTTTTGGGGAATGAACCAAACCATTATCCAACGAGTATTTGGCGCCAAAAACATGGCTGAGGCACAAAAGGGCCTACTGTACGCGGGGATAATGAAAATCTTGATCCCGCTGATTATTGTAGTTCCGGGGATTATTGCCTTCTACTATTTTGGGGATCAGTTCTATGACAACCAAGATTTCATTTATCCAGAGCTGGTCAAGAGGGTCATGCCTTTGAGTCTCGTCGGATTCTTTGCCGCTGTAGTACTGGGGGCCATCCTCAGTACCTTTAACAGCGTATTGAATTCCGCTGCTACTATCTTTAGTTTGGATCTTTACAAAAAGATTCTTCACACCCAAGCTTCAGATAAGCAGCTGGTTCGCGTAGGTAAATGGTGTTCTGTCGTGTTGGCAGTCTCTGCTATCCTGATTGCTCCCCTGGTCGGCAATGCCCCGGAAGGTTTGTACCAGCTGATGCAGCAGCTCAACGGTATATTTTTCATACCGATTGCTTCTATCTTGCTGGCTGGTTTATTCATTCCCCAGATCTCTGCCACAGGTGCCAAAGTAGGCATGGTCACCGGCTTGAGTTTTTATCTGTTGACCACCTATGTTATGGACATCAACATCCATTTCATCCATATATGGGGTATTGAATTCGTGTTGAATCTTCTGGTGATGTACTTGGTTTCCTTAAGATATCCGAGGAAGAAAACAATGGAAAAGCCCCGTGGAACCCATCTGGATATGACTCCCTGGAAATATGCAAAGCCCTTGTCTTTTGCACTTTGCGGCATTACCATCTTGATCTATGTCTGGCTTGGAAGTTAGGGACACAATGTCCCCTTAAAAAAAACGCCGCAGACTGGGATGTTACACAGGTTTTGTATCTGGAACAATACAGTCTGCGGTGAATCAACCAGTAAATATCATTTCGTTGCGTCCACAACACCGTTGAAGTAACCCACCGACTCTGCAATTCCAGCCAACGGTTCTTTCATGTCCTTTTCATATTCCAAACTGCAGACCCCATAGTACTTAGCCTTGCGTAGCATTTTGACAAATGCAGGAATATCGATCACACCGCGGCCGAGTTCGCATGTTTTTCCTTCAGCTTCTGCAGCGGTGACATTTTTTAAATGCATATCAAAGATCCGATCTGAATATTTTCTAAAATCAGCTATTGGATCATGGCCGTCCCGCATGTTGTGTCCCATGTCAAAACAAAGCCCAATTCTAGCATCGAGATTATTGATCCGTTCGATAATAGAAGTAGCATTGGGATAGAGTTTGTCTTCTGGGCCGTGGTTATGGATGGCAAACCTGATATTGGTCTCTTTGACCTTGGTATCCAGATACTCAAGATCTTCATGGTTTGGGATCCCTACTACCATGTCCACCCCTACCCGTTTGGCATAATCAAAAGCATTGTCCATTTCCTCCCGCGTTCTCGTATAAATGGGACCAACAGCATAGCCGGTGACCCCTGAATCCTTCAGCTGCCTGTGAAAAGCCGCAATCTGCTCCGTAGAACTGTCGTAAGGCAAATGAAAATCCTTGATACAAAGGTAATGTACATCCACCTTCCTCATCATCTCCAAGGACTTTTCAAGATCGAAATGCACAAAACTATACCCGGCGATACCCAGCTTAAAACTGTCTTCTTTCGGTCTAATATGAACTGAAGCCTGGGATTTTGTGAGAGACAATGTAGATCCTGCCACTATCCCAAGCATACTTTTCTTTATAAAGCTTCTTCGGTTGTCCATGTTTTATGTGTTTATTTTGGCTTGAATTGAATTGATTATCAAAAAAGGCAAAAATTACGATGGACCTACTTCCAACACCCGTTTTTGGTTATTTACAGGATTCGCATACATTGCCAAGAAATTTTTCACCGCGATCTCGTCAGTGACATCCACTCCTTTTCTCAGACGTTGCTCAAACTCTTCCCTTTCTTCCTTGGTGTAAAACCCGCTGTATTCATTGTCCTGATAAAGTAAGTCATGGGCGATGTAGTTGGTGGGCCAAAGTTTATAGTGGGTTAGAATTGCCTTGTCTATCACCTCTCCCAACGCTTGAAATTGTTTACTTGCAAACTTATGCTGCTCTACAATATCATCAATTTCTTGCTCCAAAACCTTTCCTACATGGATATGGATCCGCTTCTTCTGCCCTATGATGCCATTGGCCAGCGTTATAAAATCCTCGTTTTTTGATTTGATATAAACTTCCGCACGCGATTTGGCCATCAATTCAGGCATTTTTAGCACATCCGTCGGATCATATTCATAGGAAATGGAGACAGGCACAATCTTTAACTTCTTGAGGTACTCCATTTCGGTAGGCTCATCCTTGGCCATCGCCAACATTTTCAACACTCCTGTATGCGTAGCATCCAATCCATCCTTGGTCCTACCCTCTCTCTGTGCAATCCATACAGAACGGTTTTCATGCAACAGAGATTCGTAAATATATTCAGATACTAACCGCGACTTCTCCAACAGCTCCCGTGCAGGCAACCCGCGGTACACCAGGAAATTCCTTGTCAACCTTGAGAGTGCCAACAGTATCGGCTTCTTCACCAAATTATCACCAATGGCGGACGTAGTCAACATCATCCCTCGGTTATACAATGAAAAATTCAACAACGAAGTATCCAGAATGATATCCCGATGATTGGAGACAAACAAATAGGCGGTGTGTTTATCAAGATGCTCAAAACCTGAAGTAAAAAGCCCTTCAGAACTTTTTTTCAAAACCATCTGAACGGCGGGATAGATAAAATTAATTTTAAAATCGCGTATTGAATGGGTTCTCTTGAGCTGTTCTATCCATACCTCATCCTCGACATCCGGAAAAGTGAAGTTCATGATGGCCTTCATCATAGGATCGTCATATACCTGATGAAGTGCTTCATTCACTTCCGTATCATAAAAGGGCCTTATTTCGTCAAATTTAGACATATGTTATTTTCATCGCTGTGTGCAAAATACAAAAAAGGTTTCATGTAAGTATCATTTCAAAATAATCCTTCAACCTTCTATGTATAATTTGTTTAAAGACCTATAATGACAAAAGCCCGTCCATGGGGCTTTTGTCATTCATAAGTTAAAGTGGATAACCAAAAAACGAAAAAGACTTAATTCTGAGAGGTTTGTTCGGTTAGATCTCTTACTACAATATTCCTCCACAAAATCTTCAACCCACCACCACTATGGATCTGCAGGGCAATGGCTCCTTCTCCCTCGGCGATTTTCTCATCCGTCAGGTCGACCATCTGCTCACCATTGAGCCAAGTGGTTATATGGCCACCCACAACTCGAATCTTCATCGTATTCCAATCACCATACTTAAGGAATCTGTCCTTTTCGGGATCCGGTTGCGCAATCCAGCCTCTTCCATAAGATTCATAGATGCCCCCGGTATTGTCACCAGGAGGAGCCACTTCGACCTGCCATCCTGAAACAGTGGTGCCTTCGAAAGTGGAACGAATAAAGATGCCACTGTTTCCGTCTTCTTCTTGCTTGAATTCAGCGGTCAACTCGAAATCCTTATAGTACTCCTTGGTACCTAAATAACCATATTCTCCATCAGGACCGCTCTCCGAGACAAGAATACCATCTTCAACATACCACTTCTCGGTACCATAGATTTCCCATCCCGTTAGGTCCTTGCCGTTGAACAACACCGTTTCATCTGAATCGGCACAGCTGTAGAACACAAAGGCCCCAGCAATCATTAAAGCGTATTTCAAAATTTTCATCCTTACTGTTTATGTGTGAAGATCAATTTACCTCAGGTCGTTGAAAAACAAAAACGCTATAGATAATCGCAATTTCCAATGAATTATCTCATAATCGTCTGTTTTCTGTCTGGACCGACAGACACCATCTTGATCGGGGTATTAAGTTCTTCTTCAAGATAGGTAACGTAATTCCTCAATTCTACAGGAAACTGCTCGTAGGAGTGCACCTCGGCCAAAGAGCAGTTCCAGCCCGAAATGGTCTTGTAAACCGGAAGAACGTTCTCTTGGGCCATTTCAAAGGGGAGTTTATCAATGACATCTCCGTTCTCCATTTGGTAATGCGTACATATCTTGATTTCAGGGAAAGTATTGAGCACGTCTGCTTTCATCATAAACAACTCGGTGACCCCGTTGATCATAATAGAATATTTTAAAGCCGGCAAATCTATCCATCCGCATCTTCTGGGCCTTCCGGTGGTAGAACCGAACTCATTTCCTTCCTTTCGCATCAGCTCTCCATCTTCATCGAATAATTCTGTGGGAAATGGTCCCCCACCGACACGTGTGCAATAAGCCTTAAATATCCCATACACCTCTCCAATTGTCGAGGGCGCAACACCCAAACCTGTACATGCCCCTGCGGTCATCGTACTGCTGCTGGTCACAAAGGGATAACTTCCGAAATCTATATCCAATAACGAACCTTGGGCACCTTCTGCCAGTACTTTTTTTCCAGCTTTAAGAGAATCATTGATCTCGTATTCGCTGTCTATAAGGTTCAAAGTCTTGAAAAACTCCACCGCTTTGAAGAAACTGTCTTCCAATTCGGCCAGATCCTTTAAATCAAAATTATAGAAGGAAAGTATGGTTTTGTGCTTTTCGACAAGGGCTTCGTATTTCTCTTTAAAATCCTGACTCAATAGGTCACCCACCCGGAGGGCCATCCTCCCTATTTTGTCCTGGTAAGTTGGTCCGATACCTTTTAGGGTAGATCCAATTTTTTTATCTCCTTTTGAGGTCTCATAAGCGGCATCCAAAAGCTTATGGGTCGGGATAATAATGGTAGCCTTTTTTGAAACAAATAGATTTTGCTGAAAAGAAATATTGAATTTTTTTAGCCCTTCTATTTCCTTAACTAGAACTACCGGATCCAACACCACGCCGTTGCCGACGATATTTTTGATGTTCTCCCTAAAGATTCCACTGGGGATTTGGTGAAGCACATGTTTTATTCCGTCGAATTCCAGGGTATGGCCAGCATTGGGTCCTCCTTGAAATCTAGCGACTTCATCATACTGGGGAGCCAGGAAATCTACCACTTTACCTTTACCCTCATCGCCCCATTGCAGGCCTAAAAGAACGTCAATTTTCATTTTTATATTTAATGTTTTTTTTGAATCTTGATTTATTTTTTTTGCACAAAATCAGACAGAAAAAGTCCTTACGCGGGAAATTTTCCAGATTGAAAAGTACTTATTGTCTTACCGTATCCATGGCTTCCGCAAGAGAGTCATAGACAGTGAAGATGTTGTTGAGCTTGGTGATAATCAGCAGCTTTTTGACATGTTCCGAGGGAGAGGTCAAATAAACCTCCCCTCCCACATTTCTCATTTTGGTGAGCATGGTTATTAGAACCCCAATTCCACTGGAGCTTATATACCGCACATCTGAAAGATCAATAATGCAATTTTTCAATTGATCATTAATGGCATCAGAAACTACCTCCACCAATTGCGGCCCTACTTCATCACCAATTAAATCTCCTTTAAGTTGAAGAATAATAGCATTGTTATCTCTTCGATATTCGTAAGTAATTTTCATTGGGGAGGATTTTCTTTATTGGGCAACCAGTTTATTTTCGCAGGCATCGTTGGTGCAATTGCCATACAGAATCAAAGAGTGGTGAATAATATTAAAATCCAGAATTTCGCCGACCGTGTTTTGGATGTTCTGGATCCTAGGGTCGCAAAATTCCTTAACCTTATGAC
Organism: Cyclobacteriaceae bacterium; assembly: GCA_035307285.1. Lineage (GTDB taxonomy): Bacteria > Bacteroidota > Bacteroidia > Cytophagales > Cyclobacteriaceae > DATGMS01. Next base: position 10,870 of record DATGMS010000187.1, on the reverse strand, counting down.
ATTCGGTGCAGATCAGGTGATCGTGCTGTCTATACCCATAAGACTTTTCGTATTGGGCGAGGTTCTGGCCAAATTGGTGTTTGGTGACCAAGTCACACTCTACTAAAAGATCCAGCGTGTTGTACACCGTAGCCCTGCTCACTCTATAGTTTTTATTTTTCATACTAATATAGAGGGACTCCACGTCAAAGTGACCACTCCTTCCATATATTTCCTCCAATATTGCATACCTTTCAGGCGTTTTCCTGAGCTTTTTATTTTCAAGATATGCCGTAAATATTTTCTTCACCTCTTCAAAGAGCGTCTCATTCAAAGCCATGGCAATAAATTTTTGTACAAATATACGGTTCTTATTTAGAAATGATTCTAATAAGACACCTATTCTAGTCAAACCGGGTAACTTTGATCACTCCAGGAACTGTGGAAAGATTTTCGATCAAGTTATCCAAATGGTTCGTGCTGTGCACATACAACTTAATAGATCCCTCAAAGATTCCACTGTCTGAATCTACGGTTATAGACCGCATATTTACCTTGAGCTCGTCGGAAATCACTTTGGTAAGGTCATTGATCAACCCTACCCTATCCGTGCCCACGATGCGCAGTCCGGCCAAGAAGGCGATTTGCTGCTGGCTCGTCCACCGGGCCTTGATCACCCTGTTGCCATGATTAGAGATTAGCTCCAGGGCGTTTGGGCAGGAGGTGCGATGGATTTTTATTCCCTCATTGACCGTGACGAAGCCGAAGACATCATCGCCGGGTATGGGATTGCAGCATTTGGCCAAAACGTAATCCACCACATCCATATCCTCTCCGATGAGTAGCTGGTCATGTTCTGCGCCTTTTAGGTTTTTTATTTCTTTGGTAAAAGACAACTCATCCATGATCTGGTTCATGGGACTTTTACCTTTTTGTTTCTTCGCCTGCTTGAAGTCTTTAAAGCTTTTGATAGAGGTGGGGTCAATAATACCCCTGCCCACCTTGTAGTAAAACTCCATGGGCGTCTTGGTTTCGAAAAACGCCCTCAACTGTTCAATCACGACGGATGAAAACTCCATCTTCATCTGCTTGAGCTTCCTTTGCACTATCTCCTTTCCGTCGATAATGAAATGCTTTTTTTCCTCCTTTAACGCATCTTTTATCTTCGCTTTAGCCTTAGAGGTCACTACCGATTTTAGCCAGTCCTCAGAGGGCTTCTGCTTGCTCGATGTAAGGATCTCTACCTGATCGCCATTCTTTAATGTGTGGTTGATAGATACGAGCTTCTGGTTGACTTTTGCACCAATACACCGAGATCCCACCTCTGAATGGATCTCAAATGCAAAGTCCAAAGCAGTTGCCCCGTTGGGCAATACCTTAAGATCACCTTTTGGAGTAAATACAAAGACTTCATCATGGAATAAATTTCCACGGAAATCATCCATAAATTCGATGGCCGTTCCATCGTTCGATTCCAGAAGTGACCGAACCTGTGTGATCCACTCGTCAAGGCCCATTCCTGTTTTGGTGGCGGCGGACTCTTTGTCCTTGTATTTCCAGTGGGCAGCATATCCCCTTTCTGCAATGTCGTCCATGCGTTGGGTCCTTATTTGGACCTCGACCCATTGCCCTGTGTGGCTCATCACCGTGGTGTGTAGCGACTCGTATCCATTGGCTCTCGGGGTGCTGATCCAGTCCCGCAAGCGGTCTGGATTGGGGCGGTAATAATCGGTAACGATGGAATACACCTGCCAGCAGTCGGCTTTTTCACTTTCCAAAGGAGTGTCGACAATTATCCTCACGGCAAAAAGATCATATACTTCCTCAAAGGGTATATTCTGCTTTTGCATTTTATTGTAAATGGAGAAGATAGACTTAGGCCTCCCCTTTATGCTGTATTGGAATTTTTGCTGGTTCAGTTCATTCTCCAGCGGGGCGATAAAGCTCTTGATAAATTTGTTCCTGGATACCCGCGTCTCACTGATCTTGGTGACGATAAAGTTGTAGGTTTCAGTATCCATAAATTTGAGATACAAATCCTCCAATTCAGATTTTATCGCATACAAGCCCAGCCTATGGGCTAGGGGCGCATAAAGATACTTGGTTTCGGAAGCTATTTTCAACTGTTTGTGACGGGGCATACTTTCGAGTGTACGCATATTATGCAGCCGGTCCGCCAACTTAATAAGTATCACTCTCACGTCGTCAGAGAGGGTGATCAGCATCTTTCTAAAGTTTTCCGCCTGCTGGGAGCTCCCGTATTCAAACACCCCCGAGATTTTCGTAAGACCGTCAATGATCTGGGCGACCTTGGACCCGAATTCACGTTCTATGTCCTCCAGCTCCCAATCGGTATCTTCCACCACGTCATGTAGAAGGGCGGATACAACGCTAGTGGTCCCCAACCCGATTTCCTCTACACATACAATAGCCACATCCAACGGATGATAGATATAGGGTTCCCCAGATTTACGCCGCATCTCTTTATGGGCTTCACTGGAGACGGTAAAGGCCTTCTTGATGATTTTTGCATCACCGGGTTTCAACAAAGGCTTTGCCAGCCTCAGCAGTTTCCTGTACCGCTTTAAGATTTCCTTTCGCTCTTCCTCTAAATCTATTTTTATCATATGATCGAAGTTAAAACAATTATGTTTTTTAATAAATAAAAGCGCTTTAATAATTTTTATATTTTTTTTCTCCAGCTATTGAAAATTTGGATATCCTTATTACCTTTGCATCCACATTAACAAGCGATGTGAACAAGAAATGTACTAAAATGCGGATGTGGCGAAATTGGTAGACGCACTAGACTTAGGATCTAGCGCCGCGAGGCATGGGGGTTCGAGTCCCTCCATCCGCACAAACCAGACCCTCGATCGCGGTCCCGATAGCTTTCGGGATCGGGGTTGGGGGTTTTCAGTTATTAGCAAACCATAATCAAATTTATTTTGGAAATTACACTAGATAAGCATTCTTCCAATCAGGCTTCCATAAAAATCAAATTAGCGGAAGCGGATTATCAACCGAAAGTTGACGCTAAGGTTAAAGATTACGCCAAGAAAGCCAACATCAAAGGTTTCCGACCGGGCAAAGCGCCCATCTCAATGGTGAAAAAAATGTACGGTACTTCTGTACTGGTGGACGAGATCAACGATATTCTATCTACTTCTTTAAACGAATACATCAAGGCCCAAGAGTTTAAACTTTTGGGGGATCCTCTTCCGGTGCTAGAAACTGCCGGAAGCATAGACTGGAAGAATCAGAAGGATTTCGAATTTGAGTACAAAATCGGCTTTCTGGAAAATCTTGAAGTAAAGGTGGACGAATCTATTGAGGTGAAAAACTACGTCCTGGAATTGAACGAAGACGAGGTTAATGACGCCATTGGAAACCTGAGAAGCCAATACGGAAAAATGACCAACCCTGAAGTGAGCCAAGAAAACGATTTTGTTTATGGGGATCTAAAATCCGCTGACGGTTCATTTGAGAAAACTTTATCCCTTCCTCTGTCAAAACTTAATGAAGACGCAGTGAAGGATTTCATAGGTTTGGAGAAAGGTGCGGAAGTAAAGTTTGATCCTTCAACAGCGATCAAAGAAGACCTTGCGCAAGTATTGAATATCGATGAACTGGAAGCAGCCACTATCAAAGGGGAGCACACTTTCACCGTCCAAAATATCAACAGGACTGAAGAGGCAGAATTGAACCAGGAGTTTTTTGACAAAATATTTGGTCCTGATCAGGTAACTAACGAGGAAGAGTTTTTCAACAAGACCAAGGAAATCCTCCAAGGAAACTACAACAAGGAAGCAAAAGTCTTTACTGAAGAGAAAATTAAAGATGCTTTAGTAGAAAAATCCAATATAGAGCTCCCAGAAGAATTCTTGAAAGAATGGCTGTCAAGAACCAATGAAGGCAAGGTGTCAGAAGAGGAAATCGAAAGGGAGTACCCGCTCTATTCGAAACAGATGACCTGGACCTTGATCGCCAACAAGATTGCTGAGGAGAACGGAATTAAGGCAGAGCATGAAGATATTCTGGAGAAAACAAAAGAGATGATCCGGGAGCAGCTGGGTGCCTCAGGACTGGGCTCCCAAATGGAGGACAGCATGGACATGTTTGTCGAAAACTACCTTCAGGGTAAGGATGGCCAGAACTATATGCAGATGCATACCTCAGTACAAAACGCAAAAGTACTCGATTTTGTGAAGGAAAAAATATCCCTGACAGAAGAAAAAATAAGCATCGAAGAGTTTAAAAAGCTTTTGGAAAACTAATTTTCCTAATTAATCGTTATTAAAAAGTCCTTTACCGAGGGCTTTTTTTATTTTTGTATTATTCAACAAACGGAACATGATTAATAAAGAAGAATTTAGAAAGTATGCCGTTCACCACAGGGGTGTTAATGGTACAGCATTCGACCAATATACCCAGCACGTCGAGAACATGACCCGGTCGGTGATCGAGGAAAGACCTACCAACTTTAGGGAGATCGATGTTTTTTCACGCCTAATAATGGACAGGATAATTTTCTTGGGTACGCAGGTAGACGACCATATTGCCAATATCATTACTGCACAGTTGCTTTTCCTTGAGTCCACGGATTCCAAAAAAGACATCCTTCTTTACATTAACAGTCCTGGAGGATCGGTATACGCTGGCTTGGGGATCTATGACACGATGCAGTATATTAATCCTGAAGTAGGAACAATCTGTACCGGCCTTGCGGCCTCTATGGGGGCTGTATTGCTTGCGGGTGGTGCTGCAGGAAAAAGAGCCGCCCTTCCTCACTCAAGGGTCATGATACACCAACCATCAGGCGGTATGCAGGGACAATCCTCTGACATGGAAATTTCCGTTAAGCAAATCCTTGAACTCAAGAAGGAATTGTACGAAATCCTGGCCCACCATAGCGGCAAAGATATAGAACAGATTGAAAAGGATTCTGACCGTGATTATTGGATGAGGGCGGAATTGGCCAAGGAATACGGCCTTATAGATGAAGTTCTGACACGAAAAAAATAAATAATGGCTCAAGTTACCTGCTCCTTTTGCGGAAGGAATAAAAAAGATGTAGGCCTGATGGTATCAGGGATTTCTGCACATATCTGTAATTTCTGTATTGACCAGGCTTACCAGATATTAAGTGAAGAAGACAAAACCAAAAAGCAAAAAAAGAATACCAAGTTCAAGCTCAAAAAGCCGAAAGAGCTTACCTCATATTTGAATCAATACGTCATCGGACAACAGGAAGCCAAGAAAGTGCTGACAGTGGCGGTGTACAACCATTATAAAAGACTCGATCAGAAAACCAATGCCGAAGATGAAATAAAGATTGAAAAATCCAATATCATCATGGTTGGGGATACAGGAACGGGTAAAACCTACTTGGCGAAAACGCTGGCAAAAACGCTGGAAGTTCCCTTTTGTATAGCCGATGCCACGGTATTGACCGAAGCAGGTTATGTGGGAGAGGATGTAGAGAGTATCTTGACCAGGCTCCTGCAGGCGGCAGACTACAATGTCGAGGCGGCAGAACGAGGTATCGTCTATATTGATGAACTGGATAAAATAGCGAGAAAGTCTGATAACCCCTCGATCACCCGCGATGTAAGCGGCGAAGGGGTTCAGCAGGCGCTGCTCAAATTATTGGAAGGTACAGTAGTCAATGTTCCACCTCAGGGGGGACGTAAGCACCCCGACCAAAAAATGATTGCCCTGAACACGGAAAACATCCTGTTTATCTGTGGCGGTGCTTTTGACGGGATTTCCCGTCATATCGCCAGCCGACTGAATACCCAGCCTATGGGCTTCAGCAAAAAAACCGAACAGGATTTTGTGGACCGAAACAACCTGCTTCAGTACGTAACGGCCTTGGATCTCAAAGCATTTGGACTGATCCCGGAACTTATCGGTAGGTTGCCTGTCCTTACTCATTTGGATCCCTTGGATAAAGCTACTTTGAAAAGCATTCTGACAGAACCGAAGAATGCCTTAACCAAGCAGTACGTCAAGCTTCTGGAAATGGAAGGCGTAGCGTTAACGTTTGAAGAGGACGGAATCGACTACATCGTGGACAAGGCGGTAGAGTTTAACCTCGGTGCCAGAGGGTTGCGCGCCATCTGTGAGGCTATCATCACCGATGCCATGTACGAACTGCCTTCGGATGATACCATCAAGGAGTTGGTGATTGATCTGGAATATGCAAAAAACCAGTTCGACAAGTCTAAATTCAAAAAATTGCAGGTAGCTTAATAAGCACCTTTAACAATCTATTTTTCACCTCGAGGAAGGCTTTATGGCTTTTTTCGGGGTGTTTTTTTGCTTGATCCCGGAGGCGGAAACTATTTCAACGAGTAGGTATAATGAACCACCTTTTCCGCTTGGCCGCCAATTCCCTTGTAAAACTCTCTAGCGTGATGGTCTTCCTTATCTGCTTGTACAAAGATCTCCTTATAGTTCTGCTTTTTGCAATAATCTGTTAATGCCAAGATAAGCTCCCTCCCTATTCCACGTCTTTGCAGACTCGGTTTTACGCCCAAGTCGAAAATATATACTTCAGCCGACTCAAAATACACTGAAGGCAGAACATGTGCCGACAAGCCACCAACTACCTCCTTGTTCAACACAGCAACGTAAAAAATCATGCTTTCCCTCTCCAATAAAGTTTGGAGATAGGCATCGCCGGGAAGGTGAAAATCTTCCATCTCGAAGACTGTTTCATAAACCGCTAGCAATTTTTTTAGAAACTGAAGGTCTCCAGATTTAAGCTTCCGGTAAACAATTGGTTCTCCCATAGCAAATTTTGGCTTGAGGCTTTAAATATACAAATAAAAAGTAATACCTGATGTACATCATGATTTGCAACTAACAAAGGATTAACTGATTATGGCTGGATTAAATGAATAGCATCTGCCAATCTCTACCTCATGTAATCTTCAACACGGCCTTAATTGACGATGGGAAAGCCTCCCCTCTCCCTTGAATTGATTTGCAAAAACCAAAAAACGAGGATAAAGAATTAACTTAGCCGCTGCAAGTTAAAGTGGAATCATGGCTCAGTCAGAACAGATCAGTGTGTTTGATATTCTAAAAATAGGGGTTGGACCCTCCAGTTCCCATACTTTAGGGCCATGGAGAGCTGCCCAACGCTTTGTCGCGGAACTAGAGGTTAAAACCGGACTATCCGAAGTCGTTTCATTGCAGATCCATCTCTATGGCTCTCTTGCAAAGACCGGAAAAGGCCATGGGACGGATACCGCAATTTTACTCAGCTTGATCGGCGAAGACCCAGAAACGATGGATACTGACACCATCTTTCCGAAGGCAGCCGCGATCAGCTTAGATAAAAAGTTATTCCTTAATGGAGAAAACCCGATCATCTTTGACCCTCAAACCGACATCCTTTTCCATAAGCAAGAGAACTTGCCCTTCCATCCCAACGGGATGACCCTAACAGCACATTTGAAGAACAGTGAGTTATTCAGCGAAACCTACTATTCCGTAGGAGGAGGTTTTGTGGTAAAAGAAGGAGAAGTTCTCAATCCAAAAGAGGCGGTCAATTTGCCCTATCCTTGCGGCGAACCAAAGGATTTGCTCAGGCAATGTGAGGCTACGGGAAAAAGCATTCATGAATTGGTCTGGGACAATGAGCTCGCGTGGCGCCCGTCTTCTGAAATCCGAACTGGCCTTTTGGCTTTATGGGACGAAATGGTGAAATGTGCCTATCGAGGCTGTCATACCTCAGGAGAGCTCCCCGGAGGATTAAACGTGACCCGAAGGGCACCGCTAATGCACCAAAACCTATCAGGAGTGGCGGATTATCATAACCCGGAGGAATGGCTGACAGCCATTATGCAGGGAGACCATGATTTTCAGCAGGTGCTAAGATGGGTGAGTTGTTTCGCCATAGCGGTAAACGAGGAAAATGCGTCCTTTGGTCGGGTGGTTACCGCACCTACCAACGGTGCCGCAGGAGTGATACCTGCCGTCTTGCTTTACTACCTTTGCTTCGTTCAAAAGGAAATTGATGAGGAAAAGGCCATTCAGTTCCTCCTAATCGCAGGAGAAATAGGTTCCTATTATAAAAAGGGAGCAACTATCTCCGCAGCAATGGGAGGATGCCAAGCAGAAATCGGAGTTTCTTCTTCTATGGCAGCTGCCGCCCTCACGGAATGCATGGGAGGTACGGTGGAACAAGCGCTCATGGCAGCGGAGATTGCCATGGAACATCATTTAGGCATGACTTGCGACCCGGTGGGCGGGCTGGTGCAGATCCCCTGTATCGAGCGCAATTCTATGGGAGCCATGAAGGCCATCACAGCCAGTCACCTTGCTCTTCAAAGCGATCCAAGCAAAGCTAAAGTCACATTGGATGATGTAATAAAAACCATGTGGGAAACCGCCCAAGATATGAACGCAAAATATAAGGAGACTTCCGAAGGAGGCCTCGCGACCAACATCCCCGTGAGTCTTCCTGAATGTTAGTATTCACAGGCAGACTTTGGGGAAGACATTTGATTATATTCACCTGTGGAATTTCAGGTGTTGCTGATCAAGGGAACGGTGATAGGATTGTCATGCCATTGAAGCCACGATTAATCTCGCGGTCTCGTCCGAAGCCTTACCCTCCCCCAATTTTTCCCGCACCTCTGTGTAACCGTCTAAAATCGCTTTTTTTCGGTCTGCATAACCGAGCATGGCATTCAACTCCGTCTTTACTTTAGCAACATTGTAATCCTCCTGGATCAATTCCTTCACCACTTCCCTATCCGCGATCAAATTCACCAGAGATATAAAGGGAACCCGAATAAGGTGCTTTGCAATTTGGTAACTGACGCTGCTGGTTTTATACACCACCACTTGGGGCACCCGAAATAAAGCCGTCTCTAAGGTGGCGGTTCCAGAAGTCACTATGGCAGCATTGGCATGGTATAGCAGGTCGTAGGTCTGGTCGTAAATCACTTTTATTCCCGCCTCATGGGCTTTTCCATAAACCTCAGGATCCAAGTTGCGGACGCCGGCGATAATGAATTGGCTATGCTGGTACTGAGGAACAATTTTCACCATAACGTCCAGCATCTTGTCTACCTCCTGTTTTCTGCTCCCCGGAAGTAAGGCTATGATGGGACTATAACCGATGTCGTTCTTTTGGTGAAAAAAATCATGTGGGCGGAATTTAGCTATCTCGTCCAATAGCGGGTTGCCCACGTAATGAACATCCCAGTCAAACCTCTTAAAAAAATCCTTCTCAAAAGGAAGGATAGAATAAAGGTGGTCTACGTTTCTTTTGAGTGTATAGGCGCGTTTTTGATTCCAAGCCCAAACTTTTGGGGGAATGTAATAATGAACCGGTATCCCCTTGGCTTTGGCAAATTTTGCCATTTTCATATTAAAACCGCCGTAATCCACCAGGATCAACGCCTGGGGTTTGAACTTCAGCAGGTCCTTTTTGATTAAGGAATAGGTTCTTAGTACCTTCTTAAAACCCATCACAACCTCCACAAATCCCATCACCGCCAATTCACTGTAGTGGACGGCTGATGACAGGCCTTGCTCCACCATGTAATCACCTCCCATTCCCCTAAATTCCGCCTGCGGATCCAGCTTATTCAATGAATGCATCAAATTAGCGGCATGGAGATCCCCGGATCTTTCACCGGCTATGAGGTAGTATTTCATGGGGGGTTATGTAGTTTATAGTCCAAAGACCATAGTTTCAAGTTGTCTGTGGTCCATAGTGGGGACGGTTTGATCTTAGGGTTTTATTATCGGACACCCTTTTGTCCATTGTGGACGGTGTTTTTGTTATTGGCGCTTGGTCTTTGTACGGATAGAGGCTATAGTCGGACTACCTCCTACTCCCCATAATACTCCACAAAATTCCTAGGAGTCTCGTACAACGTTAGTTTATATAAACCGCCATGGGGGGTAATCTTGTTGACGGAAGGTTCCAAAATCTTCCAAAATTCCATCACGAGATTCTCGCAGCTGGCCATTTTCCCTTCCATAAAATCTACATCTACATTGAGATTCTTATGGTCAACCTTTTCGATTACTTCATTTCGGATCAAAGTGCTCAGTTGCTTAAGATCAACGACAAAGCCTGTATCTGGATCAGGTAGGCCTTTTACGGTGACAATCAGTTCAAAATTGTGCCCATGCCAGTTAACGTTGGCGCATGGGCCAAATACTTCCTTGTTTTTTTCCTCGCTCCACTTCGGGTTCCAAAGCTTATGGGCCGCATTGAAATGTTCTTTTCTGCTAATGTGTATCATCTGACTTAACTCTTCGGGACAAAGTTAAGTAAAAAGAATGAAGAATCGGCCTTCAATCCTTAAGGCTCCCGCCACATCCATCTGCCCCTTGTTACAGCTTGATAACTCTATGGTGTAATGCCAAGTCACCGGTTTTGATCCACATGATATAAAGTCCCGGCTGTAAATCCAACTTTAGATCCCGTGACAATCGGCCTTGATTTTTTTGGACGCTATAAGTCTGCAATAAGGCGCCATTGGTTCCATAAATTTCAAAATCGACTTGACCCAGGTAATCGTTGTTAATGGCTACCCTTAGAACATCAGAGGTGGGATTAGGCCCTATCATATACCCGTAAGAGGTCAGGGGAAGCTGGTCCGGCATTCCCGATATCACTACGGCATCAGATATTCTGTTACAGCTTTCGTTTAGTACCGCTACCTGATAGCTTCCCTCCTCTTCGGCAAGGAATGAACGTTCCACTGCACCTTCTATTTTATTGCCATTTCTGTACCATTGATAACTCGAGGCAGGTACACGTGAGGTAAGGTTGGAACCATTAGTAACGATGGAGGGCTTTTGGAGCGAATTGTCGCCGATCGTTATTTCTCTTTCATAAACCATCGATTGCCCA